>CAIRBD010000038.1 GCA_903876745.1 uncultured Gemmatimonadota bacterium | reverse complement strand
TGCGTGCGCCGCGTCTGCACCATCAGGCGCTGCCGGACGAGATCCGCGTAGAGAACAACGGGTTCAGCGGCGCCGTGATGGATTCGCTGAAGGCGATGGGGCACGCTGTGCGCACGCAGGGCGGGATCGCGAACGTGAATTCGATCCTGCGCGTGCCGGGGGGATGGCACGGGGTGTTCGAGCCGCGGTCGGTGGGAGGCGCGGTCGGGTACTGAGGGACGGCCTTCCGGCATCCTTAATTGGATGCGCTTCAATAGGTCGGGATTCCACGATCGCACGCGCTCACGCGCCCCGCTTCGGATTCGTCCGAGGCGGGGCGTCGTGTTTCGTCCCGCGGCCGCGCGCGCACGGCTGGAACGGGAGAATCCGGTACACATCCGTCACCGATCCGTAACCGAACCAACGGGTTCAGGCGGCTAGCATTGGCGGTCGGGTCGACGCGGACCCGACTCGCGTGCCCATGCCCCTCCCGAGGTTCCACATGTTGCTCCGCTCGTTCGTCTCGTTCGCCGTGTGCGCGATCGCCGTCTCTTCGCCGCTCGGCGCGCAGGCCGCGTACTCGGCGTCCACCGCACCCTCCGCACTCTCCGCACGTGTCGGCCACTCGACGGTTCGCGGGCAAGTCACCGATACCAGCGGGCGAGCGCTGCAGGGCGTGATGCTCGTCATCGACCAGCGTCACGCGGGATTGTCCGACGCGACAGGACAGTTCGTCATCGCCGGGCTCGAACCCGGCCGATATACGATTCACGCGCGTTTCATTGGATATTCGAGTGACAGCGTGGCGGCGACGGCGAGCGACGCCGGCGAGACGCGCGTCGCACTCCGTCTCAAGGCGTCGGCCGCGAGTCTCACCGCGGTGCGTGTCGAAGCGGCGCGCCTGACGGGTCAGGCGCTCTCGCTCAACCGCCAGAAAACGGCCGAGCACCTCGTCTCGGTGAGCACGAACGAGGAGATCACCGCGCTGCCGAACGTGAACGCGGCCGACGCCTTCGCGCGGCTCCCCGGCGCGTCGCTGCAGCGTCACGAGGGCGAGGGATCGGCCGTGGTGGTGCGCGGCATCGACGCCAATTTGAACAACGTGACCATCAACGGCGCGCACATGGGCGGCAAGTCCGAAGACAGCCCCGGTGGTGACCGACGCGTGTACATGGACGGCATCGCCGCCGCCGTCGTCGGCGCCGTGCAGCTCAACAAGACGCTGACGCCCGACATGGACGCCGACGCGATCGGCGGGTCGCTCTCGATCGAGACGCTGAGCGCCGACGCGGCGCCCGGCCTGCGCCTGCAGTACCAGCTCGGCCAGTCGGATCTGCACAACGTGCCCCTCTGGGTGGGCGCGGTGAGTTGGGGTAAGCGCTGGGACAAGAACACCTCGCTCTACCTCGGCTACTCGGTCGACCACAACTCTCGCGTGTACGACGACGTCGAGCCGACCTACGCCCGCATCAAGCTCGCGAGCGGCGACAGCGCGACCGTGCCGACCAGCACCAGCGCGCGCGAGTACTTCACCGACCGCCTTCGTCAGGGCTTCACGGCGCGGTTCGACTGGCGTCCGTCCGACAACACGACGCTGATCTTCAACGGCATGCTGGGCAACTTTCACGATTACGCCGTCCGCTACCGGCAGGACCACACGCTGGCAGCCGCGTCCGCCAAGCCGACCGACGCGTTCACCGGCACGGCGACGAGCGGCATGGCCGCGACGAGCAACGTACAGAATCGCACACCCACGGACCGCACGCGGATGCTCGGCGTGAAGGGCACGACGGTGTTCGGCTCCAATATCCTCGACTACAACGTCACGTACTCGTACGACCAGTTCCGGCGCGTGAACGCCCGCGACCTCACGTTCCAGCAGTCGGGCCTCGGCGGCACGTACGACTTTTCCGGACGCTTCCCCGTGATCACGCCGGCGAACACGTACTCCGACGCGACGAAGTTCGCGTTCAAGTCGCTCAAGGTCTCCGCCCCCGAGGACGCGCAGGGGAACGACTACGGAGCGAACGTGAACTTCACGATGCCGGTGTCGCTGGGCGACTACGCGGCCGCCTTCAAGATCGGCGGCAAGT
>CAIRBD010000037.1 GCA_903876745.1 uncultured Gemmatimonadota bacterium | reverse complement strand
TGCAGAACGGCGTCATCCTGGTGACCGAGTTCAATCGCCTGCGCGACGAGGGCAAATCACTGGGCCACGCGGTGCGGCACGGTACGCTCGACCGCCTGCGCCCCGTCGTGATGACGGCGCTCATGGCCGCGCTCGGCCTGCTGCCGGCGGCGCTCTCGCACGGCATCGGCGCGGAGACGACGCGGCCGTTCGCGAGTGTGATCGTGGGCGGGCTGATCACGTCGACGACGCTGACGCTGCTGCTGCTGCCGATCCTCTACCTGATGTTCCATGAGGATCCGCACGAGGAGATCGCGAAGTAGGGGTCAACGACGCCTCAGATCGGCGCAGCAACGGAACGACAACGACGCCGCAGGTTCACGCAGGTACGGCGGGCATTGCATGAATGGGGGACAGCACCGCAAGGCGCCGCCCCCCATTTCACGTCGTTCCTATAGTACCTGCGCCAACCTGCGGCGTTGTTCGGCCCTATCTGCGAAAATCCGGCGCGTTGTTCAAGCCTCTACGGAACAACAGCAGGCTTCGGCGCCTCCGCCTTCGGATCCACCATCGGCCGCCGCGCCTTCAGGTGATCCTCCATCTTGAGCCGCGGCACCCCTTCCTTCAGCCACTCCGGCGCCGGCTGGTCGCGCAGGAACGTGTCGAACCACTCCGTCATGCGCAGCGCGTAGTCCTTCTGGTTCGCCGGCCGGCTCAATCCGTGGTTCTCCCCCACGTACTCGAGCAGCACCACGTCCTTGCCGAGTTCGCGCAGGTGATTGAAATACGTGATGCCCTGGTTGAAATCGACGGCGCCGTCCCGGTCGTTGTGCAGGATCATGAACGGGATCGAGAGGTTCTGCGCGAACGTCTGCGGCGAATTGCGCGCGTACGCCTCCGGCACTTCGTTCGGACCACCGGTGAAGCGCCCCTGGCTCGAGATGAAGATCGAACCGTCGGTGCTGCCGCTGTTCCAGTACACCGAGCCGAACATCGACGTCATGTCGGTGAGCGGCGCGCCCGCCACGGCCGTCTTGAAGATCTTCGTCTGCGTGGTGACGAACGTCGTCTGATAGCCGCCCCAACTGTGTCCCTGCAGACCGACACGGTCGGGATCGACGATCCCCGTCGCGATCGCCGCCTTCACGGCCGGCACGATGCACCACGTGGCCGAGCGACCCGGGTCGTTCACGTGATAGACGATGTCGGGCTTGATGAACGCATAGCCGCGCGACGTGAACACGCTCGGGTTCGAATAGCGGGTGAGGTTGGGGTCGGTGTAGACGTTGTACTCCTGCGAGAGCTTCTCGTAGATGTACGTCAGCGCCGGATACTTCTTCCCCTTCTCATAGCCCGCCGGCAGATAGAGCACCGCCTGGTGCTTACCGCCGCCGTTCTCGCACGTGTAGTCCACGAGCCGTGCGCCCGGCGTCCACGCGACGTCCTTCTGCTGCGGGTTCGCGTCGGTCAGACGGCGCTCGTTCTTCACGTCGCCGTCGGCCGCGTACCAGTCGGGATACTTCACCACCGTCTGCCGCGTGTACACCCACGTGTTGCCGTCGCGGGCGCGGCGGTAATCCACCTTCGCGTCCTCATTCGTGACCAGCTTCACGCCGCCCTTCGCGGCGTCCACCTGCACGAGCCCTTCCTTCTTCGTCCACTCGGCGTACGTCTTGAAATAGAGCGGTGCACCTGTGTCGATCGCGCCGCGGTCGCGCGGATCGAAGAGCAGGCGCGCCTGATAGTGGATCTGGTCCTTCAGCCCGTTGCCCGTGATGTTCAACGCCGCGCCACCGGCGCCGGCGAGCTTCCAGACGTCCCAGTTGTCGCGCACGAACAGGTTCGCGCCGTCCTTCGACCAGCCGATCAGCGCGCCGGGGATCGCCGGCTTCACCTGATTGTGATCGTCCTCGGTGTTCCAGAACTTGGCCGGCACGCCCGCGCTCACGACCTTCGTCGCGCCGCTGGTGAAATCGTAGGTCTTCCAGTCGCCCGTGTCGTAGTACGCGTACTTGCCGTTGTCGGGCGAGAACGCGACCGCCGGACCGCCGCCACGGCCGCCACCGCCGCCGCCGCCGGGCACCTTCTTCTGGATCAGCTTCCGATCGCCCGTCGCCACGTTCACCGCATACAGGTCGTGGTACGCGAAGCCCTTGATGCCGGCATCACGCTCATAGTCGCTCGCGTCGGTGCCGACCGCCCAGGTGCCCTTCGGCCCGAGTGACACGTCGCGCATCTTGTCGTCGGCGAGCTTCACCACCTTGTTCGCACTGAAGGGCCACGCTGCCACGTAGTTGAACGCGCGGTCCTGCGTCTCCTGCACCTGCTGCTGCGCCTGCAGCCGCGGGTCCTTCCAGTGCCACAGGATCAGCGACGGCACTTCGGCGTCGGTCTGCGGCGCGGCCGCGACCTGCCCCGTGTTCCCCGCGCCCGGCGCGACGCCGCCCGGACTCGGCGGCGTGAACGAACCCGTCGTGCGCGGACGCGGCGGGCGCGGCTCGCGCAATCCGAAGTACAGCACCTTCTGCGCGTCACCCCACTCCGGCGCGCGATCACTGCTCACGACGAGCCCGCCGCTCACGCCGGCGCTCTTGCCGGTGATCTCGACCGCCTTGTCGTCGGCGCGCGCCGCGTGACGGAACGCGACGACCGTCGCATCCTCGTCACCGCCCGCCGTGTCGCTCACCACGCGCAGCAGCGCGAGTGCATCGCTCGAATCACCCCACACGAGCCGGCGATACTGCGCCTTGCGCGTGTCGAGCGAGCGCACGATGCCGGTGGAGAGCTGACGCAGCTGCACACTGTTCCCCACCTGATCGGCTACCCCGACAGCGTACGCGACCCAGTCGGCCGAATCGTCGAACGCGAACTCCGTGACGTCGGCGATGGGCTGCGTGGTGCCGCCGGCGAGGTTCACGA
>CAIRBD010000036.1 GCA_903876745.1 uncultured Gemmatimonadota bacterium | reverse complement strand
CTCACCGCCGAAGCCGTGGCGGTGGCCGCACTCACGCGCCTCCGGCGTGTCGAGTTCGTGAACGCCGACGCGATCTATTGGTGCGTGCTCGGCATGCCGCTCGTGTTCCTGTTCTACTTCGGCGTGATGCACCTGCCGCTGTCGAACGCGACGCTCACCATGCTGAAGCAGGCGCTCAACGGCATCACGAACGCGCTCGTCGCCCGGTTGCTCTGCGTGGGGGCGAGCATCGTCTGGCGCCGCGGCAGGGTATCACTGCGCGAGCTGACGTTCAACGTGCTCTTCCTGTTCGTGCTGCTTCCGTCGCTGGGCCTCATCGCGGCGCAAAGCCGGCGGTCGCGCGCGGAGCTCGACCTGCGCATCCGGGAAGCGCTCGTGGACGCCGGGGACGGCGCGGCGGCGCGGCTGACCGCCTTCCTCACGTCGCATGTCGAGCGCGTGTCGGCGCTGGCGGCGGCGGCCTCCGGCGCCAGCGCGGCGGCGATGCAGATCGAGGTCGAAGAACTCAACAGCATCGAGCGCGATTTCCAGCGAGTCGGCGTGCACGACAAGAACGCCATCGTCGTCGCGTTCTCGCCGCGCATCGACGCGAACGGCGTGTCGAATCTCGGTCGCGACATGTCCGACCGACCGTACGTCGCGCGCCTTCGGCAGACGCGCGAGCCGATGCTCTCCGACGTCATCATTTCGCGCATCGGCGCGCCCGACCCGATCATCGGGGTGCTCGCGCCGGTGGTCACGAACGGCCGGTTCGACGGCTACGTGTCGGCCACGATGCGGCTCGCGACCATCACCGAGGAGCTGATGCGCGATGTGACGTCGCCGACGCTGCCGGACGCGCGCGCCACGTTGGTGGACGGGAACGGGCGCGTGGTGGTGAGTCGCGACCCGCGGTACGCGTCCATGCAGCCGTTCACGCGGCCACCGGGCGATCTGACCGCGCTGGACGGCGGACTGGCGCAGTGGCTCCCGCCGTTGAAGCGGCGGATGTCGACGTCCGAGCGCTGGCGCGAGGCGGTGTACGTCCACGAATCCGCAGTCGGCGCCAACTCGGGATGGCGGCTCATCCTCGACGTGCCGGTCCAGCCGTTCCAACTCGCGCTGTACGAATCGTTCATCTGGGTGCTGGTGCAACTCGGCGCCGTGGTGCTGCTGGCGCTCGCGCTGGCGACGTTGGTCAGCCGCCGGTTCGTGTCGTCGCTCGAGCACCTGCAGGGCGCCACGGCGGGGATCCCCGGCCGCTTGTCCGAACACGAGGCCATCGGGTGGGGGCGGAGCGCCGTCGTCGAGTTCCAGGCGCTCATCGACAACTCCCGCGCGACGGCAGCGGCGCTGGCGGCGAAGTTCGACGAAGTGCGCCGTCTGAACGCGCACCTCGAGTCCGACGTCGCGGCGCGCACCCGCGAACTCTCCGTCGAATCGGAGCGCCTGCAGACCATCCTCCAGACGGCGAGCGACGGCATCCACATCCTCGACGAGCACGGCCGGCTCGTGCAGTGCAGCGATGCGTTCCTGCGCATGCTGGGCT
>CAIRBD010000035.1 GCA_903876745.1 uncultured Gemmatimonadota bacterium | reverse complement strand
GCAGGACGCGGCGCGCGAGGCACGGGCCGGCGCGCAAGTGGCGCACGCGCAGGCGCAGGCCCGCCGCGAAGTGGCGGCCGAACGCCGCGTGCGCCTCGAGCGCGAGCGGGACACCGCGACGACGCGCCTCGAGACCCTGCAGCGCGAACTGTTCGCGCTCGCCGAGGACGACTCGGCGCTCGAACGGCAGATGCTCGGCTGGAAGGACCAGCTGAGCGGACGCCAGGAGACGCAGCAGCAGGCCGAAGCGGCGCTCGCCGAGAGCGAGGCCGCGGTGCGCGCCGCCGACACCGCGCTCACCGATGCCGATCACGCGCTCGATGCACTGCGGCGCGACGCCGTGGGCGCCGCCGACGCACTGCATCAGGCCGAGCTCCGCCACGCCGAGCTCTCGGGCAAGCGCGGCGCGATCAAGGAACGACTCGAGACCGAATGGCGCCGCCCGCTCGACGACCTCATGCAGGCGTACGTGCCGGTGGAACTCGACGACGAGGCGCTCGCCGCCGAAGCCGAGCAGCTGCGCTCGCAGCTCGAGGCGCTCGGCCCGGTGAATCCGCTCGCCATCGAGGAGCACGAGGAGGAGGTGAAGCGCCTCGACTTCCTGACGGGGCAGCGCAACGACCTCGCGCAGGCGCAGCACTCGCTGCAGCAGGCCATCCGCGAGATCGACGTCACGGCGCGCGAGATGTTCCTGAAGACCTTCGAGGAGGTGCGCAATCACTTCCGCCACATCTTCATGACGCTGTTCGGCGGCGGCGAGTGCGACCTGCGGCTCGAGAATCCCGAGGCGCCGCTCGACTGCGACATCGAGATCCACGCGTCGCCGCGCGGCAAGAAGACGCAGCGCATCAATCTGCTCTCGAGCGGCGAGCGCGCGCTCGTCGCGCTCTCGCTGCTGTTCGGCATCTTCCTCACCAAGCCGAGCCCGTTCTGCCTGCTCGACGAAGTCGACGCCCCACTCGACGATCAGAACATCGGACGCTTCGTGCGGATGCTGAACCAGTTCAAGGCGAACACGCAGTTCATCGTCATCACGCACAACCCGCGCACGACCACGGAAGCCGCCGACGCGGTGTACGGGGTGACGATGCAGGAACCCGGCGTCAGTTCGCTCGTGAGCGTGCGGATGCGCGGTCCCGCCGTCGACGCCACCGAGGCGCCGGCGGCCGCCGTGTGACGCGGCGCATCGTCCGCCGCCTCGTGCTGGCCCTGTGCGCTGCCCTCCCCGGCATCGCGCGCGGCCAGACATCGGGGAGCGTGTTCATCACCGGACCGGCGGGGAATCCCCTGCACGACGGCACGCCGGCGTTCACGATCACGACATCGGGGTTCACGCCTGCGGAACTGCCGTTGCAGCTCACGCTGCAGATCGCGACGCGGTCGGATTTCGGCGGCGCGCTGCTCGCCGACACGACGGTCGCCGGTTCGGCGGCGTCGATCCTCCTGCCGCACTTGCTGCCCGAGAAGGTCAACGTCTGGTGGCGGGCCCGCGTGACGACGGCCAAGGGAGCGCTGGTGCTGAGCGATGCCACCGGACCGCGCACGACGGCGGCCTGGCTCACCCTGCTGTCACCGAACGGCCCCATCGGGTCCACGGTCGCCAGCAAGACGCCGACGTTCGTGTGGTCGAGCGCCAAGGTCGCGCCGTCGCTCCCGCCCTGGATCTATCGGATCACCGTGATCCGCGCCGTCACGCGGCTCTCCGACCTGAGCGCGTCGTCGCTCGCCGACACGACGTTCCGCACGCCGGTCGAGCTCGAGGCGAACAATCCGTACACGTGGCAGGTGACGGCCACGCGCGCCACCGGGGACAGTATCACGGTGAAGAGCCAGTCGACCTTCACCATCCTCGACCCCAACGCGCCTATCGCGACGACGCTGTTCCCGAACTTCCCGAACCCGTTCCCCAACGCGAAGGTGCAGGCCACCTGTATCTGGTTCGACCTGCGCGTCCAGAGTGACGTGCAGCTCGACGTGTTCGACATGCGCGGCAACCACGTGGTCCGCATCCTCCCGGGACGCGGACTCGGCACGACGATCCCCGCCGGACGCTGGGGCCGGGCCGCCGAAGGGAGCAACAGCGGCTGCGACGAACGGCTCACGTGGGACGGCCGCGCCGACGACGGGCGTGATGTGCCGCCGGGCGTGTACATCATTCGGTTCCGCGGCGACGGACAGACCTTCCAGCGCGTCGCCGTGTGGAAGGGACGATGAGTGCCGCGCCCGCTATATTTCAGGTTTGCGTTCCCTCTGACAGGACCGTTCAATGTTGGTAGTGATGTCGCACGTGGCGACGGCCGAAGATGTCGAGCGCGTCTGCGCCGCCATCAAGGCGATGGGATACACGCCCGCGCCGATGCCCGGCGCCCAGCGCACCGCCGTCGGCCTCGTCGGGAACGATGGTCGCGTCGATGACTCGCTGATCGCTGAACTGCCGGGCGTGGCGCAGGTCATCCATGTATCGAAGCCGTACAAGCAGGTCTCCCGCGAGTGGCGGCCGGAGCACACGATCGTGACCATCGCGCCGGGCGTGTCGTTCGGCGGCACCGACGTGCCGGTGATCGCCGGACCGTGCTCCGTGGAGACGGAAGCGCAGATCCTCGAGTCGGCGCGCGCCGTGAAGGCCGCCGGCGGCGTCGGGCTGCGCGGCGGCGCGTTCAAGCCCCGCAGCTCGCCCTACTCGTTCCAGGGGCTCGGCAAGCAGGGACTCGCACTGCTCGCGCTCGCCAAGGCGGAGACGGGACTGGCGATCGTCACCGAAGCGATGGACGACGAAGGCGCACACCTCGTGGCCGAGGTGGCCGACTGCATCCAGATCGGCGCGCGCAACATGCAGAACTACTCGCTGCTGAAGACCGTGGGGCGCATCGGCAAGCCCGTGCTCCTCAAACGCGGCATGGCGGCGACGATCCAGGACCTGCTCCTGAGCGCGGAATACGTGCTGAGCGAAGGGAACCCGCACGTGATCCTCTGTGAGCGCGGGCTCCGCAGTTTCGATTCGACGAGCCGCAATCTGTTCGACCTGACGGCGATCCCCGTCGTGCACCAGCTGTCGCATCTGCCGATCGTCGCCGATCCCAGCCATGGCACGGGACGTCGTGACAAGGTGACCCCGATGGCGCGCGCCGCCGTCGCGGCCGGCGCGGATGGACTACTGATCGAGATGCACCCGCATCCGGAGCAGGCCCTCTCCGACGGCGCGCAGTCGCTCAACATCCCGCAGTTCGACGAGTTGATGGTGCAGCTGCGCCGCGTCGCGGCCGCCGTCGACCGTTTCATCAGCACGCCCTCGGCCGCAGGCAAGTGAACCGCGTCGCGTCGCACGGACGACGAGGGCGCGCCCCGCGGCGCGCCTTCGTCGTCTCTGCGACCTTCACGGCCGCGCTCGCCGCCACCCTCGCGACGGGACTGACGGCGGAGGCGCGCGCGCAGGGCGACAGCACCGCGCTGCTCGATCGTGCCGCGGCCCGCTACGGAGCCATGCGGTCGCTACGCGCGACGTTCGACCAGACACTCACGAACCCCGGCACGAGCGGGTCGCGCACCGCGAAGGGCGAACTCTTCCAGCGCGGCACATCGCGGTTCGCGCTGCGGTACAGCGATCCGAAGGGCGACGCGATCGTCAGCGACGGCTCCGCCGTCTGGGTCTACCTCCCGAGCACGATGAAGGGCCAGGTGATGAAACTCCCGAGCGCCGCCGGCGCGGGGTTCGATTTCCTGTCGCAGCTGCTGTCGGCGCCGCGCGATCACTACACCGTGCGCGACGTGCCGGGCGACCCTCTGCCCGGGCACGAGACGACGGCCTACGAACTGACCCCCAAGGGGGGCAACGCGCCGTTCCTGCGCGCACGCCTGTGGATCGGCCGCGCCGACACCCTGCTCTGGCAGGTGGAGACGGTCGAACCGAGCGGCATGGTGCGCCGGGTGCGGTTCAGTACCATCCACCCCGACGTCGCGCTCCCTTCCGCGGCGCTTCGGTTCAGCGTTCCGGAGGGGACCCGCGTGATTGATCCAGCGGCGCTCATGGGCGGACGAGCCGGAACGCCGCGCCCCTAACCATCGGTCCAGGAGTTCCTCGCATGAGCATCTTCGCAGTCGCACGTCGCGCCATCGGCTGCACCGTCGCACTCGGTGCACTGGCCGCCGCGCTCGCCGCGCAGGAGAAGGTCGACGCCGCCACGATCGACAAGATCAAGTCGGAAGAGATGGCCAAGTCGCAGGTGATGAGCCTCACGAGCTGGCTCACCGACGTGTACGGCCCGCGCCTCACGGGATCACCGATCACCAAGCAGGCGGGTGACTGGGCCGTGAAGACCATGAAGGGATGGGGGCTCGCGAACGTCCACTACGAGAGCTGGGGCCCGTTCGGTCGCGGCTGGACCAACGACCGCTTCTCGTTCCAGGCCACCGCGCCGCAGGCGTTCCCGATCGTCGCCGCGCCGCGCGCCTGGAGCGCGAGCAGCAAGGGCAAAGTGAGCGGCGCCGCCCTGTTCGTGAAAGCCGATTCGCTCGCCGACCTCCTCAAGCTCGCCGGCAAACTCAAGGGGAAGTTCGTGATGTTCGACACGCTGCTCACCGTGATGCCGCACATGACCGCGGAAGGTTCGCGGCTCACCGATGACCAGCTCGCGACGATGGCTGCCGCGAAGCCGCCCGAGCCCTCCGCCGGCCGCGCCGGCGGCCCGGGACGCGCCGGCGGACCCGGCGGCGCTTTCCGCGCGCCATTCAACGTCACGCGCGACACGGCCGCGATGCGCTTCCTCGAGAAAGAAGGGATCGGCGCGCTCCTGCTGCGCGCCCGCGGCGACGGCGGCACCGTCTTCACCGACAACGGCAATCCACGCACCAAGGAAGCCGCGCAGGTGCCGGTCGTGCACGTGGCCGCCGAGAGCTACGGCCGCATCTTCCGCACGCTGCAGAAGGACGTGCCGGTGACCCTCGAACTCGAGATGAAGAACTCGTTCTACGACGACGACCCGAATTCGTTCAACGTGCTCGCCGAGATCCCCGGCACCGATCCGAAGCTCAAGGACGAGGTGGTGATGATCGGCGGCCACTTCGACTCGTGGCACTCCGGCACCGGCGCCACCGACAACGCCGCCGGCTCGGCGATCATGATGGAGGCGATGCGCCTCATCACGTCGCTCGGTCTCAAGCCGCGCCGCACCATCCGCATCGGTCTCTGGACCGGCGAGGAACAGGGACTGTTCGGGTCACGCGCCTACGTACGCCAGCACTTCCAGGACTCGACGGGCGTGAAGCCCGAACAGGCGAAGCTCTCCGCGTACTTCAACGTGGACAACGGCACGGGGAAGATCCGCGGCGTGTACGAGCAGGGGAACGCCGACGTGGCGCCGATCTTCGACGCGTGGATGGGACCGTTCAAGGCCGACGGCATGAAGACGCTGACCATCAGCAACACCGGCGGCACCGACCACCTCTCGTTCGACGGCGTGGGGATTCCGGGGTTCCAGTTCATCCAGGACCCGGTGGAGTACGGCACGCGCACGCACCACAGCAACGCCGACGTCTTCGAGCGCGTCCAGGCGGACGACATGAAGTGGAACTCGGCGGTGCTCGCCGCGTTCGCGTGGCAAGCCGCCCAGCGCGACACGCAGCTGCCGCGCAAGGTGCGCGTGCAGCCGTAACACGTTCGGCGGGAAAGGCAGAAG
>CAIRBD010000034.1 GCA_903876745.1 uncultured Gemmatimonadota bacterium | reverse complement strand
GGTGGACCCGGAGACGGCCAACAGGGTACTGATCCCGAAGATCATCCGGGAGCGGTACCCCGACCTGGACGAGTTGCAAGTCGAGGAGCTACGTCAGCAGGTAGTGGTGGACTCGGTGATCAAGACCGGCGAGGTCCGCCAGGTTGGCGACAAGCGATTCATCAAGATGTCCGAGAAGTTCGTAAACATCGACGATATCAATATCAACCTGATCGATTCGGTGAACCCCTTCCAGCGGGCCTTTGAGGTCATCTCCAAGTCGGTGACACCCAGCGTCCTGCGGATCGTTTCGGACGCGATCACTGCTACGCGGGTCGACGTCACGGAGGAGGAGGCGCACGCGATCGTGTCCGGCCAGATCCCGCAGCTCAAGCGCTGGCGGCAGCCCGCGCATCACTGACGGATGGCCGTGCGGGAAACAGTGCGGCGCCGCGCATGGCCAGCATGCGCGGCGCCGCGGTCGTACGTGACGCGGTCAGCCCGCGAGTTGGTTGCCGATCGGCAATGAACGGATGCGCTTGCCCGTGGCCGCGAAGATGGCATTGCACAGCGCGGGGATCACCGGCGGCAGCGCCGGCTCGCCGAGGCCCGTCGTCGGATTCTCCGTGGACTTGAAGAACACCTCCACCGGCGGCGCCTTGTCCATCCGGATCAGCTGATAGGTGTCGAAGTTGTTCTGCATCGTGCGTCCGGCGCCGATCGTGATCTCCTGCGCCAGCGCTTCGCTGATGCCGTCGATGGCCGCGCCCTGACCCTGGTTCTCGGCGCCGCTCAGGTTCACGATCTGACGGCCGATGTCGCCGGCCACCCACACTTTGTCGATCTTCAGGGCGCCCTTGGCGCTCACCGTCGCCTGCACCACCTCGGCGAAGTAGCCGCTGTGGCTGAAGTGGAACGCCACGCCCATGCCGGTGCCCTTGGGGAGCTTCTTGGTGCCCCAGCCGGATTTCTCGCGCACGAGTTCGAGCACGCCCTTCATGCGCTCGGCGTCGAGGATGCGCGCGTCGCCGGGGCCGGTGGGCGCGACGAGCGCCTGGCTGAGCAAGTCGATGCGGAACTGCAGCGGATCCTTCCCTGCGGCGTGCGCGAGTTCGTCGATGAAACTCTGGATGACGAACGCGAGCCCGTTGCTCCCCGGCGCGCGCAACGCGCCGGTGGGAATGCCGTGCGGCAGCGCCGAGGTCTCGAGCGCGTAGTTCGGGATGAAGCGCGCGGGGAACTGGGTCGCCGCGATGTTGTCCATGATGAAGTGGTTGCGCCAGGCGACGAGCTTGCCGTTGGCGTCCACGCCGCCCTTGAGCCAGAAGAAGCCGGCCTGCCGGTAGTGGCCGTGGTGCATGTCGTCTTCACGCGTCCAGAGCAGCTTCACGGGCATCCCCGCCTGCCGCGCGATCCACGCCGCCTCCACCATGTAGTCGTTCTTCAGGCGCCGACCGAAGCCGCCGCCGATGCGCGTCAGGTGGATGGTGATGTCGCTCTCGGCGATGCCCATCGTCTTGGAGACGAGCACGCGCCCCGGTTGCGGCATCTGCGTGGGCGCCCAGATCTCGAGCTTGCCGTCCTTGAAGTGCGCGGTGCAGTTCTGCGGCTCGAGGGTGGCGTGGTGGATGAACGGATAGAAGTACGCTCCCTCGGCCGTGTGCGGTGCGCCCGTGAACGCGGCGTCGAAGTCGCCGTCCTTGCGCACGACCTTCTCGGCGGGGAGCTTGGCGAGTTCGGCGGCGCGTTTCGCGAAGCCATCGCTGCTCTGCGCGGCGGTGGTGCCCTCGTTCCACTGCACCTGCAGCTGTGCGCGCGCCGTCTTCGCGTTCCACCAGGTATCGGCGACGATGGCGACGCCGCTCAGCAGGCCGTCGAGCGCCTCGCCGCCCTCCACGACGAACGCCGTCTTCACGCCGGGGAGTTTCTTGACGTGGTCGATGTTGGCGCTCACCACCTTGCCGCCGAACACGGGGCACTTCTCGAACACGGCGTAGGCCATGCCGGGCACGACGACGTCGATGCCGAAGAGCGGCTTGCCGGTGACGATCTTCTTGTCGTCCACCTGCGGCACGCGCGTGCCGAGCAGCGTGAAGGTCTTGGGATCCTTGAGCGCGACGGCGCCCGTCGCGGCCGCGTTCGCCGCGATGGACCCGCCGACGGCGGCAGGGAGTTCGGGCGGCGTGATCGACGCGGCAGCGGCGAGCAGCTTGCCATAGGCAAGTGAGCGCTTGCTTGCAGTGTGCGAGACGACGCCGTGCGCCGTCGTGCACTCGCTCTCCGGCACGCCCCACGTCTTGGCGGCCGCCGTGACGAGCATCCACCGCGCCGCCGCGCCCACGGCACGCAGCGCCTCGTAGTTCATGGTCGTCGACAGGCTCCCGCCGGCGAACTGCTGGCTGTACCGAGCTTTCTGACCGAAGGCTTCCGGCAGGCCGCCGCCCGTGCC
>CAIRBD010000033.1 GCA_903876745.1 uncultured Gemmatimonadota bacterium | reverse complement strand
GAAGCGTACCGGCTGGTCGAGCCCCGCCGCGCGCGGACGGAATCCGTTCCAACGGATGAGCGCCCAGAGATCGATCGCACCGTTCGCGTAGCGCACGCGCTGCTGGCGGGTGAGCGCATCGACGAGCACCACATCGTCGTCCTGCACTACCGCGATCCCGCCGTCGGGTGCGACCACCGGAAGGTCGGTGCGCCACGCCGTGCGCACGCTGCCCACGTAGCGGGACGTGCCCACGGCGACGATGCGCGTCGAGTCGCCGGCTGCCGATCGGGCGAGGAGGAACTGTCCGTCGGGGTCCATCCGCAGGGCGGACGGCGCATCGGGGAGACTCACGGTGCGGTCCACCGACTCGGCGTACCGGTCGATGATCGTCACCGACTTCTTCTCCTGCAGCGCGACGAAGATGCGGTCGCCGCTCGGCGTGGCGACCGCGTCGACGAGCGGTTCGCCGAGCTTGATGTTCTTCGTTCGCGCGAGATCGCGGACGCGCACCCCGCTGAGTCCGGAATCACTGGCGAAGTACAGGCGGTCGCCGATGTCGGTGCGCACGACGAGCTGCGTGTGCGGCAGTTGCGCGGTCTGCGTGACCTTCGTCTCCGGCGGACGCAACCGTCGCAGCACCGTGCGGTCGCCATCGTCGTTGAGCAGCACAAGCGATCCGTCCGGCAGGGGGATCAGTCCGCGCGGTTCCGGCGCAGCGGCGAAGGTCCACGAGCCGCTCGGCGTCAGACGCACCACTTCGTGCTTGGCACTGATGCCGTAGATCGCCCAGCCGTCCGCCGTCGCGACGGCGCCGAGGGCGCGTTCCGCCGCGGGCGTCGCGGCGCCCACGCGCAGGTCGAGCCGCCCGGGGATGCCCTTGCTGTCGACGAAGGCGAGCGCGCCCTGTTCGTCGTCGAACGCGAGCAACCGGTTCAGTGCGGGGACGCGTCCGTTGGACTGCCACAGGACGGAGTCCTTGCCCCAGCGGTAGGCGCGGGCCGTGCCACCGTCGCGCGGGATGCGCAGGAGGATGGCGTCGGGACCGTTGCCGCCGGGCCCGCCGGGACGCGCGTCGTTGCCGCCGCCGCGGCACGCGGCGAGGAGGAGGGCGAGGACGAGGGTGTATCGCACCGGAAGAAGTTAACGCTCACGCAGGGCGCTGGTGAGGCGCCGCCTGCGGGCGAAAACGTGAGCGGCCCGGGCAGGATCGCCCGGGCCGCTCCGCATCCGCCGCCCCCGGTCAGAACGAGGGGCCGAGCGTCCACCACCAGTACGGCTTCTTCGAGAACGAATCCTGCGGCCAGGCCAGATCCCAGCGGAGGATCGCGAGGCCGAACACGTTCATCCGCACGCCGTAGCCGTACGACTTGAGCGGATAGCGCATCGTGGTGAAGTCGTAGTTGGCGGGTCGCGACAGCGTCACCTGCTGTCCGCCGCTCCACGCCATCCCCGCATCGTAGAACACGAGGCCGTCGATATGCGGCAGACTGATGGGCAGGAAGCCGAGGTCGAACCGGCGCACGAGCGGGAACCGGAGTTCGGCGTTCACGAGCGCCACGCGGCTGCCGAGCAGTTGCAGCGCGGCGTTGCAGTTCGCGCTCTGCACCGACGTGCAGTCGGTGCTGAGGTAGTTCTCGCGGTCGTAGCCGCGGATGTACTGCGGGATGCCGATGTAGCGAGGGAACATCGTCTCGCCCGACCCCACCTGCATGTCGAAGTAGGCGCGCGTGGCAAGCGTCAGGAAGCTGAACACGACGGCATCGTACCGGCGCAGGTCGGCCAGATACTCCATGAAGCCGTCTTTGCCGAGGTTCGCCTGCGCGCTCACGCGATACCGGTGGCCGTAGATAGGACCCGTGTACCCGAAGAGCGTGTTGTCGCTCACATACGCGGCCGTCGGCTGGAACCAGTTGACGCTGCCCAGTCCCTTGATGCTGTCGACGTAGAAGCCGGTGGAGTAGCCGGTGTTGTAGTCGATGCCGCGGCTGATGTACTCCGACGCGATGTCGATGTTCGTGAAGCCCGTGCCGACCTCGAACCGCTCGAAGCGGCTCAGCGGATAGATGCCGGTGAACCAGATGTTGCGCATGAGATAGCGATTGAGCGCCTGTTGCTCGATCACCTGTCCCGAGCCGACCGATGCCAGGTTGTAAAAGTTGCTCGGCATGAAGAACGGCTGCTGGCTGGCGCCGGTCGAGTAGTTGAAGCGCCCCGCGTAGTTCGTGTACTGCACGAGCAGTTGCGCTTCATCGATGCGGCCGTTGACGGAGGCCATCGTCACGAGCTGCCGGTTGCCGAGCAGGTCGCCGAAGATGATGGCCGTGCCGCCGTACACGCCACGCCCGTAGTTGTCCTGCGCGTAGCCGATGGACGGGCGCGAGACCGCCTCGGGGCGGAGCGTGGGCTTGTAGACGGCGTCCTTGAGCGACGAGTCGGCGGGCAACGCCATCGACGAGCTGTCGAGCAGCGCGGCGACCGACACGGGGTTCTGCGCACCGGCGGGCAGGTCGTCGGACGAACGGAGTCCTCCCACACCGCGGTAGATCGAGGCGCGCCGGTTGGTGGCACTGTCGCGCTTCTGTCCCTGCGCCGCGATCTCCGCCACGGCGAGTGCGGCGCGCGCCTTCTGTACGGCGGCGCTGTCGGCCGCGGTCATGATGGCGGGCGGCGCGGCCGGCGCGGCGGGCGCGGCGGCCACGACGGCCACCGGCTCGCGATACGACTGCCCCTTGAGCTGGCGCGGATTGCTCAGCGACCAGATGGTGTAGTCGCCGTGGTCGTAATACACGAAGGCGATCTTGTCGGCCTGCCGCGCCCAGCTCATCGCCGGGCTGTTCTCCGTCACCGACTGCACGCCGCCGATGAACTTCGTGAGCTGATAGTGCTGCTTCTCGTCGAAGTCGTACAGGAAGATCTGCGTGATGCCCGTACGGTCGCTGATGAAGGCGAGCGACTTGCCGTCGGGCGACCACATCGGGTTGAGATTCTTGCCGGCCTGGCCGGGGATCCCCTCGACGAGGCCCGTCTCGAGGTCGAGTACGCTGATCTGCCACTTGCCGAACTTGAGCAGCTGGATGTCGGTGGCCGGGCCGCGGTCGCTCACGTAGGCGACGCGCTTGCCGTCGGGCGACCACTGCGGCATGAGCCCCGCGTACCACCCCTTGGTGAGCTGCCGCAGGTTCCGGCCGTCGGCGTCGATCATGTAGATGTTCGTCAGCCCCGCCTTGCTGCCGCTGAACACGAGCTTCTTGCCGTCGGGACTCCAACTCGGGCTCAGCATCGCGTCGAGATCGGTGCCGAGGCGGCGGATCACGTCGCGCGACTTGATGTCGAGGATGTCGATGACGTCCTTGCCCTTGGTGTACGCGGTGTACGCGAGCTGCCGTCCGTCGGGCGAGAAGGCGCTCTGCGAGTACGCGTAGCGCAGCTCCTCGGTCTCGGCGTCGACCGTGCTCTTCGTCAGTCGCTTGATGCGCTTGCCGGTGGTCGCGTCGGCGAGATAGAGGTCGAGGAACACCTCGGCCTTCATCAGGCTGCCCGTGGAGATGTACGCGATCTGCCGGCCGTCGCCCGAGAGCGCGGGGGCGACGTACACGGGGATGATGCCCCCCGTGCGCTTCTCGTTGAGCAGCGGCTGCGCGTTCTTGCGCGGACGCTCGAGGTTCGCGATGCCGGGGAGGTACTGCGTCTGCAGCGACTCGCGCCATTCGTCGCCGAGCTCGTCGAGTTCGAAACCCGTGTGCCGCTTGAAGGCGCGGTCGAGCGTCGTGCTTCCCGCGGCGGCCTGCAGCACCTCGCCGATGATCTCGTCGCCCCACCGCGCGCCGACGTAGCGCCAGAGCGACTCGCCGTAGCGGTACGGGAAGTACTGGTCCGGGCGGTTGGTCATCTGCTCGATCGTCGGCAGTTTGCCGTTGAGCGCGGCGTCGCGCATGATCGCGTCGGTCGCCTTGTGGTCGGGGCCGACGGACAGGTACTCGGCCATCCCCTCGATGAACCATCCGGGCTGCTGCTGCCCCGTCATCATCTGCTGGCCCGCGGCGGCGCCGGTGCGGCCCTTGAACTGGATGTCGTACTGGAACTGGTGCACCATCTCGTGCGTCATCACGTGCTCGACTTCGGCGAGGTCCTGCCCGAAGAAGAACATGTTGCGCTGCCGGAGCGCGTCGGTGACACCGCCCGTTCCCTCGCCGAGGTCGCCGGTGACGTTGTTCTGCGCGAAGTCGCCGCGTGAGGCGAAGAGCACGATCGGCTTCTTCTCGCGGAACTGATAGTTCAGGAGGCGCGAGAGTCGCGCGTAGGAGCGCTCCGCCATGCGCGCCGCGATGCGCGCGCCCTCGGCCATCTCGGGGTAGTAGTGCACCTCGAAATGCTCGGTGGTGAGCACCTTCCAGTTGAACTTCTTGTACTGCACCTGGTTCTGCCCGAAGTACGAGTACTGTGCGCGGGCGGATGCGGCGCTCACGGCGAGTGCGAGCGCAACGAGGGCGGAACGGGCGAGGGCGGACGGAAGGCGCATCGGCGGTACGACCTCTAGGAGGGCGAGACGGCGAGCGAGGGGGCATCGCCCCACAACCGCTCGAGCTGGTAGAACTCGCGCATTGTCGGATGGAACACGTGCACCACGAAATCGACGTAATCGAGCAGCACCCAGCGGCCCTGCGTGAGCCCTTCGACGGACGCGGGCCTGATCCCTTCCTTCGCCAGCGCCGCCTCGACGTTCTGTGCCACGGCGCGCACGTGTGTGTCGGAGGTCCCGGAGGCCACGATGAACCAGTCGGTCATGTCGGTGACCCCGTGCAGGTTCAACACGACGACGTCATTGGCTTTGTTGTCGAGACACAGCGTGGCGGCCCGCAGGGCCTCGGCACGATGCGGCGTCACGGGGGCGGAACGGCCAGGGGACATTGCACTCCGAAGGGCGCCGGACGAGGTCATGCTCAATAGTATGGCGCCGGCGCCGGGAAAGTTCCGTGGGGGCGTTCGGGGCTGTGCCGAAAACGATAACAGCAGGGGGGAGGGGACGGCTACTGACGTTAACGGTTCACGGTAGACGGTTAACGGTTCACCGTCGAGCCACCGCAGCGAAACGCGGCCCGAGAGGCGTGTGGCCTCCCGAGCCGCGATGCGTGCTCAGTCGTTGACGGTAAACCGTTGACCGTTAACCGTGAACCGTCAACGTCAGTAGTCTTTAGGCCTTGATCACCCAGACTTTGATCTCCGGCTTCACATCCGCATGCAGCTTGATCGGCACCTTGTACACGCCGAGCGCGCGGATGGGCTCGTGCAGGTCGATCATCCGCTTCTCGATCGTCGTGAACCCCTGCGCTTCGAGCTGCGCATGGATGTCGCCCGACGTCACGGACCCGAACAACTTGCCTTCCTCGCCCACGCGGGCCGAGAAGGTGAGCGACACCTGCTCGAGCTTCGTCGCGAATTCCTGCGCGGTCGAGATGCGGGCGTTCTCCGCCTGCTCCAACCGATCCTTCTCCTGCGCGATCCGCTTCTTGTTGCCGGGCGTCGCTTCGTACGCGACACCGCGCGGCAGCAGGAAGTTGCGCGCAAAGCCCGCCGACACCGTCACGATGTCGCCCGGATGGCCGAGCTTCTCGACCGATTCCCGCAGAATGACTTCCATTGGACCCTCAATCGTTCAGGTTTTCGGCTTTGCCCGGCGTCGCCAGTCCAGCCACGTATCGCCGAGGCCCAGCCCCAGGGCGAGCACACTCACCACGTTGTAGAACAGCAGGGCGAACCCCACCAACAGCACCATCATCCATCGCCCGGGGGCGAGGAAATACAGCGCGACACCCAGTCCGCGCAGCGCATAGATCGCGCCGAAGAACATCAACAGGTTCGCGCCCAGCGAACTGAGCGGGGCGAACCCCGGCACCACCACCAACGCCAACCCTGTCACCAGTCCCCACACGAGCTGATCACTGAACCGGAACTCCCGCAGCGCCGCGAGCGGGGGGCCGAGTCGCGCCCGTCCCACCCGGTGATACATCGCCCACGCCAGCGCCAGCGCCGCCAGCGACTCGAGCGCGAGCAGGGCGGGGAACAACGTCACACTGGCCGCCGGCGTCATCTGGATCTGTGTCGTCATCTGCTGGGCCAGCGAATCCGCCATCGGATTTGCGATGACGAACTCCTTCCATTCCGGCGTCGCCGTCATCCTGTTCCAGTCGCGCAGCGCGGCGTCGGCGCGAGTACTGAACTCGGCCGTCGCTTCGGTGTGGGTCCGGTCAGGTCCCCCCGGTGTCGCGAGGGTCGCCCCACCCGCCAACAGGAGGGTGATGCCGACCGCGGCGAGTGCCCGCGGGAAGAACGGCGGAGCTCCCGCCGTGCGGCGCAGGCAGAGGGCGCCGAACGACGCGCCCAGCACCAGCCCCCATCCCGTGAGCAGCAGGTTGAACGTGCCCGCCTGCGCTTCACGCCACACGACCCATCCGGCGAACGCGGTCCAGAAGAGCGCCAGCGGCGCCCTGCCACCCGCCCACCATCCCGCCACCGCGCACGCCGCGAGGGCGGGCGCGAGGAGGATGACGGTGTGTTCCACCGGGAGGAACAGCCGCATGCCCGGCGCGGTCGGCAAGACGAGCAACGCGAGGGCGGCGATGACCACCATCCACCATCCACGTTCCCGCTCGACGGCCGGCTCGCCGGACGCCACGGCCTCAGTCATTTGAGAAACAGCGTCCCGCTCTACGGCTGATGACCGCGCGTGTACGGCAGCAGCGCGAGATACCGCGCCTTCTTGATCGCCTTCGCCAGCTGACGCTGGTGACGGGCATCGACGCCGCTCAGCCGGCTCGGGAGGATCTTCCCGTTCTCGGTGATGAAGCG
>CAIRBD010000032.1 GCA_903876745.1 uncultured Gemmatimonadota bacterium | reverse complement strand
GACAGCGACACCGTGCTGACCTTCACGGGGATCTTCGCGGCCTTGTCGCCGAGGGCGCGCGAGCGCGCCGACTGGAAGGCCGAGACACGCCCTTCCATCTGCCCCGACATGGCCGTGGTGGCCCGCTGCAGGATCGCGTACGACGCCTCGATGCTCTCGATGTCGAGGCGCGACCGCTCCTTGATGAACGCCTGCTGCGCCGCATTGAGGATGATCTGCACGCTCTCGGGATCGTACCACGTCACCGAGATCGTGATCACGTCCTCGGCCACGCGCAGCTTCAGCCGCTCTTCGAGCATCGCGACGATCGCGTCCTCGAGCTCGGCCTGCGGCAGCGGGCCGTGCAGGCGCACGCGGACGTCGTCCTTGAGGCGCATCACCGTGGGGCGCACGTGCTGCCAGCGGTCCACCAGGCCTCCGTCCTTCACGATCGCGATGATCGCCGTACGCGACAGGCCGAGCGCCACGGCGCCCTGCGACGGCGCGTCGAAGCCCGGCGCCACGGCGCGGCGCGGATCGGAGATCGCCGACATCACCGAGGTGCCGCGGCGCGCGAGCATGCGCAGCTCACCCGAGTAGACGCGGGTAAGCAGCGCCGCGGCCGTGCCGGCCACGGCCACGAACACGCTCACGATGACCGTCGCCATGAACCAGTGGCGCCGCACCGCGGCGCGCACCAGGGCGATCGCCCCGCGCCAGGGCACGGCGTCGAGCGGAAGGAGCGACGGGTCCTGCGTGTCCGACATGTCAGACGCTCGCGTGCTTGAGCAGCGCGCGGGCGCGCTGGCTGAGGTCCGCCGGATGCACCGGCTTCACGAGGTAGCCGGCCGCACCGGCGAGTTCGGCGTTCGCACGGTCCTGCGGCGTGGCGCGCACCGACATCACGAGCACAGGGATGTCCATCGTCCCCGCGGTGCTGTGCAGCTGCTCACACACATCGAGCCCGCACACGCTCGGCATGACCACGTCGAGACAGATGAGGGCGGGCTGCAGGCGCAGCGCTTCTTCCACCACGCGGTCGCCGTCCTCCAGCGTGATGACGCGGAACCCGGCCTGCCGGAGCACCGCCCCGAACATGAGGCGCAGTTCGGGCGTGTCATCGACGACCAGCGCGAGCGGTTCGTTAGTGGAGGCGGGGATAGACATAGAGGAGAAGGAAGACGTAGATGGCGACGAAGCCGCCGAAGGGTTTCACGATCACCCGGAACCCGTCCTTCGCCGATTCCGCACGCCGAAGCAGCGTGGGAATGGCGAACGTCGCAACGATCAGCGACATGAGGATGAGTTTCTGCACGGGTCAGCGGGCCGGAGCGAAGGTGAACTGCATGACGGCGCGGGTCTCGGCGTTCGTCGTGTATGCACCAGTGGATTGCAGGAACCTTGCCACGCCGATATCGAGGCGCCGCCCTCTGGCCAGCGTCACCGCAAACCCCATATCTCCACTACTGACAACACGTTGCGCAAACCCGTCCAGATCGCCCGCCCGCTGCAGAGTGGCTCCGAATGAGACACCCGATACGAGGGGTGTCTCGAAGCGAACGTGGGTGCGGAGGCGATCGCGGAGCGAGCCCGTCAGGCGGTCCACTTCGGGACTGCGCCCGAGGCTCGCCGCGATGTGCGGATCCGTCGCGTCACCCAGGCTGCCGCCGAGTTCGAGCGTGGTCACTCGCGCCGGCGCGCCGCCGGCGAGCACGTCCACCAGCCCTGCGCTCGCGTAGAGCACGCCCGTGCGCGAGAGGTGTGTGCTCGCGGTGGCGTGGAACCGCGCGAGCCCCAGCGCCGCCGCGTCGCCCGTACGCTCGTCGCTCAACTGCACGCCCGCCTCGAGCGTGGTGCGGCGCGTCAGGTCGTAGCGCGCGGTCGTCTGGGCGCGAAGCGAGACGAGCGTCGGCAGGGAGTTCGCGCTCGCCCCCACGCCGCCCGAATGCTCGGCGTCGATGCGCGCATCGACGCGCAGGCGGCTGCCCTCGTCGAACCGCAGCGCGGCACCCGCGCGTAACAGACGCGAATGCACGACGGCCGCGGCCGGAACAGCGGTGAGCGCGTCGCCGGAGAGTTCCGCCGATCGCGTCTCGCCGTCCTCGACGGACGCCGTGAGCACGGGATGCGCGACGCCCCCATCGCTCCAGCGCGCCGACGCGCGGAGCTTCGCGCGCGACGCCGCGCTGCCGCCTCCGAGGGTGAGCTCGGGCGCGAACTCCACGGAGGGCGCGTCGGCACGCGGCCCGGCGCTGAGCGTGGCGATGGGCGTCAGTCGGATCTCCCGCGCTGGCGCCACGGTGCTCGATTGCGTGAACGCACTGCGCACTGAGCCCGATGTGCGCAGCGTGGGAGCGCACGCCGTGGCGAGCGGGCCGAGGACCGCGAGAATGGCCCACCGCGTGCGCCGCATCACTCGACGACGATCACGTCGCCGGCGTGCAGCACGAGGCCGCGCGCCCGATCGTCGCCGCGCAGCAGTTCTTCGTAGCGGAGGCGGAGGCGCACGGGATGCTCCGTGCCCTGAATGAGGAGGATGCGGTCGCGGCGCGCGAATTCTGTGAGTCCCGAGGCGAGCGCGAGCGTCTCGAGCACGCTGAGGGGGCGCGGAATGGCATACGTGCCGGGCCGTTTCACCTCGCCGAGGATGGTGACCGTGTTCGCCGCCGACTCCTCGACGATCACGCTCACGCGGGGCGCCACGAAGATGCCGTCGAGCCGTTTGGTGATCTCGGTGGCCACGTCGGTCGGCGACTTGCCGGCCACGGGGAGACTGTCCATGAAGAACAGCGCCAGCGTGCCGTCGGGGCGCACGCGCTGGTGCGTCGTCATCTGGTCCGAGTTCCACACGCGCACCGAGACGAGATCGCCGGGGCCGATGACGCCCGGTGCGGGAGCGGCCTGCACGGGCGTGAAGTTCTTGAGCTCGACGGTGCCCTTCATCGTCGCGCAGGCGGTGGACGACAGCGTCGCGAGGACGGCGAACAGGACGTTACGAAGCGAGAGCGGCACGGGATGATCCACGAGTGAAGACCTGCCGCGCGAAGCGCACGTCGGGCATTCCGACGGCGCCTGAGGCGACGAGCGAGACGAGGTACGCGAACGCGGCCGACGCGGCGGCGAACGGCATGCCGGCGGGTGCGGCGGCGCGCAGGATGACGAGCGCCGTGACGATGCCGGCGCTGATGCCGAGCACGGCACGGCTGAGCGGCGCGGTCCACG
>CAIRBD010000031.1 GCA_903876745.1 uncultured Gemmatimonadota bacterium | reverse complement strand
GTCGAAGCTCGCCACGAGTGAGAGGTCGTCGTGCGTGCCGTGCGCGCGTTGTTCGATGTCGGCGGCGGTGGCGTGTCGCGCCGGCGCGGTTCGCATATCTGCGCCGAGGCTGAGCGGCGCCGACCGGTCGAAAGCGACCGCCGCGAACGCCGTTGCCACCGGCGATGGCTGCCGCCACCACAGCGTGCCGAACGCCGTCGCCCCGGCGACGAAGAGCAATCCCGAAACGAGGCGACGTAGTGCGGACGGTCGGTTCATGGCAGGCTCTTGGATGTCGTCGTGCGTCGAATGCCGGCGTGCAGGGTGAGGGAGAATAACGCATCGGTTGCTTTGCGTGCGGCGTAACCGGCAACAGAGGCGATGCGGTGTCGCGTTGTCAGCGTCCTGTCATTGTGCATTTGGTCCAATACGTAACTTCACGGGGTCTCCCTCGGTCCACTCGCCGCGCAGGAACACGGCTCGCGACATGAACGACCTCTCCTGGTTCGACGTCATCAACCTCGGCGCCACCGTCCTGCAGCTGGCGGTGATCGTCGCGTTCGCCGTCGCGATCGGGGGAGTCTGGCGGACGTCGAAGCGGCCGGTGATGCAGGCGCTGGCATCGTACTGGGTGCTGCTCGGCATCGGCGCGCTCGTGAACGTCGGCTCGTCGGTCAGCGGAGCCATCCTCAAGGACCGGCCACTCTCCCTGACGCTGACGACGATCGTCGTCGCCCTGCAAGGAGCCGCCGTCGCGCTCGTCAGCGATGCGCTCGCCGTACTCCAGGAACGCGACGAGCAGGTCGCCACCAAGCGCCGTGCGATCGTCTACGGCCTGACGGCGCTGCTCATACACGGTGCGGGCGTGCTCTGGTTCTACACGCCCGACATCACGCTCCGCATCCGTGTGGTGCTGTGGAGCCGCAGCGTCCATTTCCTCGTCCTGCTCGCGCCGGCGGTCATCGCGTGGCGCGCCTACGCGCGTGGGGGGATGAACCGCGAGGTGGTGCGACTGCTGGCGGTGGGCTGGACGGCGCTGGCCGTGCGTGCCGCCATCGAGTTGGGTTTCGGATTTCTGGTTGGTCGGCCACGACTGCCGAACGAGGTGGTGATCGGCGCCATCATCGTCAATGTGCTCGCCATGATGAGCATGGGCGTCGTGACGCTGCTCGCGTCGGCGCGCGAGGAGAACGACGTCCTGCAGCGGCAGTCGGCGCTGTTGCAACAGACGCAGCAGCGGCTCGCGCGCGCCGAGCGGCTGGAGAGCCTCGGCCGGCTGGCCGGCGGCGTGGCGCATGATTTCAATAATGTGCTCTGCGTGATGCAGCTTGCGGCCGAGGACGGGCTGCGGCACGAGGACGCGACGCGCAAGAACGCGGCGCTCGACGAGGTCACGGGCGCCAGCGAGCGCGGCCGCGACCTCGTGCAGCAGCTGTTGTCGTTCGCGCGCAACGCGCCTGAGAAGAGCGAGCACTTCGATGCGTGCGAGCGCATCGCGACGATGGCACGCATGGTGGAGCGTCTGGCGGGCCGGAACCGTTTCACACTCACGCGGCCGCCGGAGCGCGCGATGGTGCGGATGGACGCGTCGCAGTTCGATCAGATCGTGCTCAACCTCATCGCGAACGCGCGTGACGCGATGCCGGGCGGCGGAACGATCACGGCGGAGGTGTCGGTCGTGGACCGTCCGTGGCCGGTCGCGCCGCTCGACGTGCCGGCGGGCCGGTACGTGATGCTCCGTGTGATCGATGAGGGCGAAGGGATCCCGCCTGATGTCCTGCCGCACATCTTCGAACCGTTCTATACCACCAAGGACGACCGAGGCACCGGACTGGGTCTCGCCACCGTGCACAGCGTCGTGCACCGTAGCGGCGGCGGCATCACGGTCACGTCGGAGTTGGGACGCGGGACCGCGTTCGAGATCCTCCTGCCTGTCGCCGACGGAGAGCTGCCGGCCTGAGCGCGGTCGTCGCGCGGGGCGTGCAGCGGCCGAACGCGGGTGCCGGCGGCGATGCCGAGTTTCTTCGCGAGCGGAGTTCCGGAATAGCCGACCGGGGCTGCCGCCGGCTTGGCAGCTGCCTTCACGATCGTCCCTCCACTACACTCCCTGACGAAAGAGCCCGCGAACGCCCTGCGGCTGCGAACGCAGATACTGGTTCGGCGCCTCGACGCTCGCGCCGAAGTGTGCGGCGGCGTGCCAGGGCCACCGCGGGTCGTAAAGGATCGCGCGTGCGATCGCGATCAGGTCGGCGTCACCACTGGCCAGGACCGACTCGGCCTGATCGAACTCGGTGATGAGTCCCACGGCGACCACGGGCATCGTCGTCGCCTCTTTCACGGCGCGCGCGAGCGGCACCTGATAGCCAGGTCCCACGGGAATGCGCTGCGCCGGTGTGAGTCCGCCGCTCGACACGTGGATGGCCGAGCAACCGCGCGCCTCGAGTGCTTTCGCGAACGCGCGGGTACCCTCGATGTCCCAGCCGCCGTCGGCCCAGTCGGTGGCGGACACGCGCATGCTCACGGGTCGGTCGGCCGGGAACGCGGCGCGCACCGCGCTGAACACCTCGAGCGGGAACCGCATCCGGTTCTCGAGCGAGCCGCCGTACTGATCGGT
>CAIRBD010000030.1 GCA_903876745.1 uncultured Gemmatimonadota bacterium | reverse complement strand
GCTGACGGAGGATCTCCATCTCCGCCTCCACACGCACGCGCCGCGAGAACAGCTCGTTGCCGTGCGCCATGTGCCGCACCACGCGCCCGCCCAGCTGCTCACGGATGAACAGGAGGATGGCGAGCGACAGTCCCACGCCACTCGCCGCGATGAGGCTCACCGTCAACGCCGTGAGCACCACGGCGCAGATCACGGCGAAATCGAGCATCGTCGACCGCGTGCGCGCGAAGTGCAGACTCTTGCGGTCGATCATCTTCGCGCCGACCACGATCAGGATCCCCGACAACGCCGCCACCGGCACCCACGCGATGAGGCGGCCGAGCACGAGGAACGCCATGAGCGAGAGCGCGCCCTCGATGAGGCTCGAGCGTTTCGTCTCGCCGCCACTCGAGATGTTCACGAGCGTCGCCCCCATCGTCCCCGCGCCGGGGATGCCGCCGATGGCCGCCGACGCGAGGTTGCCGCATCCCTGGCCGATGAGCTCGCGGTTGGAGTCGTGCCGCGAGCGCGTCACCGCATCGAGCACCACGCACGTCTTGAGCGTGTCGATGGAGAGCAGCACCGCGAGCGTGAGTGCCGGTACCATCACGGCGGTGAAGCCCGTGAGTCCCAACTGTCCGACCGCCGTCCAGCGGCCCACGAGCGCGCCGAGGAATCCGCTCCCCGCCGACCCGAGCGGTCCGATCACGAGCGCGTTGCCGGCCACCGTCAACAGCGCGTGGTCGGCCGCGGCGAGCCCGAAGTACGCGAGCAGTCCGCCGGCGAGGCCGAGGATCGCCGCGGGCACCGCTTTCGTCACGCGCCCGGCGAGCGACATCACGGCGATCGTCACGCCGCCTACCGCGATGGCCTGCCATTGCCACTGCGCCGGCGCGGCGAGCGATGCCCAGAAGTGCGCTCCTTTGGGCGCGCCCAGCAGCTTGGGCACCTGGGTGCCGATGATCGTGAGTCCAACGCCGGTCAGATAGCCGCTCACCACGGGGTAGGGCATGTACTTGATGAGCCGCCCGAGCTTGAGCACGCCGAACAACAGTTGGATGGCGCCGGTGAGCACGCCGATCACGGTGAGCAGGAGCAGCGCCGCATCGGGCGCGGTGCCTTTCACGATGAGTTCCGCGGCGAGCGCGGCGAGCACCGCGGCCGCCGGCGCACAGGGTGCCGTGATGAGCCGGTTCGTGCCGCCGAGCGCCGGCGCGACGAGTCCGAGCGCGGTGGCGCCGAGGATGCCGGCGAGCGCGCCGTACGCCGCGTAGCTCCCGCCGAGCGGCGAGTAGATGGTGACGCCGAAGGCGATCGCCGAGGGGAGCGCGACGAGCATCGAGGCGAGTCCGCCCCAGAGATCACCGGCAAGTTGCGGATTCTTGGCCGTCATCGGTCCGTCCGTGGCGCGGGAACGATTCGCGTTGCGCCACAATGATGACATCCGCCGCCGACGGCCACATCTTTTCCCTGCGTCCGTTGCCGACACCATCAGCCGGGGTACATCGTGTTGACTCTTCAGCAACAGTCTGTTAGACTCATCGACATGAGTCAACGTCTACAGGTCCTCCTCGAGGAGGACGAGTTCGCCGAGATCCGGCGGATCGCCCGGCGCCACCACATGACGGTGGCCGAGTGGGTCCGCCAGGCGTTACGTGCCGCTCGGCGGGAGGAGCCTACAGTGGAGCCCAAACGGAAACTGGCCGCGGTGCGCGAGGCGGTGCGCGGGGGCTACCCCACGGCCGACATCGACCTGATGCTCACCGAGATCGAGCGCGGCTACCTCGGCGGCGAGTCGTGATCTTCGTCGACTCGAACATCCCGATGTACCTCGTCGGCGCGCCGCATCCCAACAAGGACGCGGCGCGCCGGCTGCTCGAGCAGTGCATCGCGCGCGGCGAGCGGCTCGTCACGGACGCCGAGGTGCTGCAGGAGGTCCTGCACCGGTATCACGCCATCAAGCGGCGCGACGCCATCCAGCCCGCCTTCGACGCGCTCCTCGGCGTGGTCGATGAAGTGTTCGCCATCGAGCAGGCCGACGTCGCGCGCGCCAAGGACCTGATGATGGGACAGGTGCCGCTCTCGGCGCGCGATGCCGTGCACCTCGCGGTGATGAAGCGGCAGAAGGTCGATCGCATCCTGAGCTTCGACGCCGGGTTCGATACGGTGTCGTGGGTGGAGCGCTTGTCGTAACATTCGGCCCATGCCGAATGCCATCTCCCGTCGCGACGCCGTCGCGAGTCTCGTCGCTGGCGCCGCCACGCTCGCCGGCGCTCCTGCCGTGCTCCGCGGCCGCTTTCGCCTGTTCGCGCAGTCGCCCACCGAGTACTCGGCGCGCGCCGTGCGGCTCGTGGAGCGCACGATCGTCGTGGACATGCTCAACCAGTTCCGCTTCGCCGACTTCTCGGAGAAGCCGCCCAAGAGCGAGAAGTGGCTGCGCGTGCCGCGCTCGTTCACCGAGGCCGACTGGCAGGAGGTGAAGACGTCCGGGTTCCGCGTGTTCTCGCTCGGCGCGGGCGCGGGGAGCTACGAGGCCGGTGTGAAGTGGGCCGCCGACTGGAACGGCTTCATCGCCGGCTATGGCGACTGGTTCACGCGCATCGAGGCCGCGGGCGATTTCGAACGGCTCCGCAAGAGCGGCAAGATCGGCATCCTGCTCACGATGCAGAACGCCGACCACTTCCGCACGGCGGACGACGTGAAGGTGTTCTGGGGGCTCGGCCAGCGGTCGTCACAACTCACGTACAACAGCACCAACAAGCTCAGTTCCGGTTTTCTCGCCGACACCGACTCCGGCCTCACCGAGTTCGGCGCGCAGATCCTCGCGCGGATGCAGGAGGTGGGGATGGCGGTCGATCTCGCGCACGCCGGCGACCGCACCACGCTCGACGCGCTCGCCGCGGCGAAGAAGCCGGTGATCGTGTCGCACGCCGCTTGCCGCGCGCTCGCGCCCGGCCACATGCGCGCCAAGACCGACGAGATGATCGGGAAGCTCGCCGCACTCGGCGGCGTGATGGGGATCCCGATGATCCGCTTCATGGTGAAGCTCGATGAGCCGGTAACAGTGGAGCACGTGCTTGATCACTTCGATCACGTGGCGAAGACCGTCGGCGTGGAGCACGTGGGGATCGGCGGCGATCTCGATCTCGTGGGCAACGCGAACCCCGTGAACGGCCCCCAGGGCGCGCAGGTGATGCCGAGCGGGCAGCCGAACTTCGAGCGGTACCACGTGCACACCGATGTGGACGGGCGGTTGAACATCCGCGGGTTGGATCATCCCAAGCGGGTGTTCGATCTGGCGGAGGGGCTGATTCGCCGGAAGCACGGTGATGCGGACATCGCGCTGATGCTCGGTGGGAACTGGCAGCGGGTGTTGGGGAGTATCTGGGGGGTGTGACGTGCGGTGCGCGGCGGGCGCGGTGCTCAGTCGAACCACCCCTGTAACGCCCACCCCTTCGCATCGCGATACAGCAGGAACTCCCGCGCCAGCTCATCGCTCGCGCACCGCCAGTAGTCGCGCGCGTACGCGTCCTTCCACCAGTCGCCGCTCACGCGCTCGGGGCCGCGCGCGTCGGTGATCGCGACGCGTTGCGCGCGCCACCATACGATGCGTGGCGCGCCGTGGGTCGGTTCGACATCCACGCGCTCGGGTTGCTCGAGCAGGCG
>CAIRBD010000029.1 GCA_903876745.1 uncultured Gemmatimonadota bacterium | reverse complement strand
TAGCGCATGACCAACCGCCGCCAAGTCCTCGAACTGATGTCCGCCGCGGCCGCCGCCACGGCGTTGCCGCGCGCGTTGCGCGCGTTCCCGGCCCGTGAGAAGATCCCCCGCTTCGGTGTGCAGCTCTACACCGTGCGCGCCGAGATGGCGAAGAGCGTCGAATCCACTCTCGAGGCCGTCGCCAAGGCCGGCTACGCCGAGGTGGAGTTCGCAGGCTACTTCGATCGCCAGCCCGCCGCGCTGCGTGCGCAGCTCGACGCACTGCGTCTCACCGCGCCGAGCACGCACGTCGGCATCGAGGTGCTCGAGGGCGACTGGGCCGCGCAGGTGGCGGTGGCCAAGGTGCTCGGCCACAAGTATCTCATCGTGCCGTCGGTCAACCGCTCGAAACTCACCGCCGCCGCCGACTGGAAGGCACTCGCCGGCCGCTTCAACGTGCTCGGCAAGAAAGCCGCGGCCGAGGGACTGCGGGTCGGTTATCACAACAACAACTTCGAGTTCCCGCCACTCGAGGGCGGCGCCCGCCCCTTCGACATCCTGCTCGGCGAGACCGACCCGGCGCTCGTGGACTTCGAGATGGATCTGTACTGGATCAGCTTCGCCGGCTTCGAACCGCTCGCGTACTTTGCGAAGCATCCAGGCCGCTTCAAGTGCGTGCACGTGAAGGACGGCGGTCCGCGCCCGCAGTTCGAGATGCGCGACGTCGGCGCGGGCACGATGGACTGGAAGGCCATCTTCGCGCGCCACAAGCAGGCGGGCATCGAGCACTATTTCGTGGAGCACGACCAGCCCAAGGATGCGATGGCGAGCATCCAGGCGAGCGCCCAATACTTGAAGCAACTGGAGTTCTGACCGTCCGTCGGCGCGCCCGCGTCGGGCGGCGGCTTCTCCATCAGCAAGCATCCCATCAGGAGTGCGTCCGGTGATCCAGAGCAGTCCGAAGTCGCAGACGAAGTACGATGTGATCGTCGTGGGGTCGGGTGCCGGCGGCGGCATGGCCGCCTACCAACTCGGCGTGGCCGGCCTGAAGGTGCTCGTGCTCGAGGCCGGACGCACGTACGACCCCGTGCGCGAGACGCCGATGTTCAAGCTGAATCGCGACGCGCCGTTGCGCGGCGCCGGCGGCCGCGAGAAGCCGTTCGGGTTCTATGACGCGACGGTCGACGGCGGATGGGAAGTGCCGGGCGAGCCGTACACGAATGCGCCGGGCACCGACTTCCGCTGGTGGCGCGCCCGCATGCTCGGGGGGCGCACCAATCACTGGGGGCGCATCTCGCTGCGCATGGGCGAATACGACTTCAAGCCCAAGTCGCGCGACGGACTCGGCGCCGACTGGCCGCTCACGTACGCCGAACTCGCCCCCTACTACGACAAAACCGAGATGCTCGTCGGCGTGTACGGCGGCGACGACGATCTCGAGAACACGCCGCGCTCGTCGCCCGGCGTGCTGCAGCCGGCGCCGGCGCCGCGCGCCGTGGAACTGCTCACGAAGAAGCACGCCGCGCCGCTCGGCATTCCGGTGATCCCGGCGCACCTCGCCATCATGACGCAGCGGCAGAACGCCGACGTACTGCCCAAGAAGCTCCATCCCGGCAACCCGCTGGCGCAGCGCGTGCTGCGCGAGTCGATGCTCTCGCGGCAGGCGTGCTTCTACGCCACACCGTGCGGCTCGGGGTGCTCCATCAAGGCGAACTTCCAGTCCACGACGGTCCTGCTGCCCCCCGCGCTCGCAACGGGCAACGTGGACATCGTCCCCGACGCGATGGTGCGCGAGGTGACGGTCGACAAGAACGGCAAGGCGACGGGCGTGAGTTACATCGACAAGCGCACGCGCACCGACCACCACGTGTCGGCGCGCGTCGTCGTGCTCGCCGCGAGCGCGGCGGAGACGTCGCGCATCCTGCTCAACAGCAAGAGCGACCATTTCCCGCAGGGGCTGAGCAACAGCAGCGGGCTCGTGGGCAAGTACCTGATGGACACCGTCGGCGCGGGGATCGGCGGGCAGATCCCGCTGCTCGAAGGGCTCCCGGCACACAACACGGACGGCGCCTCGGGGATGCACATGTATATCCCGTGGTGGAAGTACAAGGAGCAGCTCGCCGGCAAACTCGATTTCGCGCGCGGCTACCACGTGGAGTTCGGTGGTGGACGCGACCAGCCGGGGAACGGCAGCTTCAACTTCCTCGAGAACACCACCGAAGGCGCGTACGGCAAGGCGTACAAGGAAGCCGCGCGGCGTTACTATGGCTCGTTCGTCTGGTTCGACGGCCGCGGCGAGATGATCCCGAACCTCGACAGCTACTGCGACATCGATCCCGAGGTCGTGGATCAGTGGGGGATCCCCGTCCTGCGCTTCCACTGGAAGTGGAGCGACCACGAGCTGAAGCAAGCCGTGCACATGCAGAAGACCTTCGCCGAGATCATCGTGGCGATGGGCGGCAAGGTGAACGGCACGCCGCAGACCGACGGCGCCAAGGCCATCGCCAAGGGCGGGCAGATCATCCACGAAGTGGGCACGTGCCGCATGGGCGACGACCCCAAGACGTCGGTGCTCAACGCGTATTGCCAGAGCTGGGACGTGAAGAACCTGTTCGTCACCGACGGCGCGCCGTTCGTGAGCAACGCCGACAAGAATCCCACGCTGAGCATCCTCGCGCTCGCGTGGCGGACGACCGATTACCTGCTGGATCAACTGCACAAACGGGAGATCGGCTGATGCGCGACCGCGACGAGATGGGGCGCCGCGAGGCGCTCAAGACGATCGCGATGGCGGCGAGCTTGCCGGTACTGTCGGCGTTTCCGCACGGCG
>CAIRBD010000028.1 GCA_903876745.1 uncultured Gemmatimonadota bacterium | reverse complement strand
GAGCGCTCGTCGGCGACGCGGGCGGCAGCCCGTGCCGCGCCCGCAGCGCCGTCTCGCGGGCGGGACTGAAGTTGATGCGGTCGGCATCGCGTCCCACCGCGCGCAGCAGCCGTTCATCCATCACCCTGAACCAGAGTGGCGGCAGATAGGCGAAGATGTACATCCCGAAATATCCGTTCGGCAGCTGCGGCAACTCTTCGTAGTGATGCAGCGACTGATACCGGCGCACCGGATGTGCGTGATGGTCCGAGTGCCGCTGCAGATGGAACAGCGCGAGGTTCGAGATGAGATGGTTGCTGTTCCACGAGTGGTGCGGCTGGCACAGCTCCGGACGTCCGCTCGGCAGTGTGCGACGGCGCAGTCCGTAATGCTCGATGTAGTTGGCCGTGGTGAGCTGATAGTTGGCCCAGAACGACGCGAGCAATATCACCGGCAGCGCGCCGATGCCGAGCCATAGGCAGAGCGCCGTCCAGTATACGAGGGTGATGATGAGGGGCTGCACGATGTCGTTCCCGAGCGACCACGCCGGCTTGCCATGCCGGGCGAGCCGTTTGCGCTCGAGTTCCCACGCGCGGCGCCACGCGCCCGGCATCTCGCGGAGCACGAACTCGTAGATGTTCTCGCCCATGCGCGACGACGCCGGGTCGTCGGGGGTGGCGACGTCGCGATGGTGCCCGCGGTTGTGTTCTATATAGAAGTGGCCGTAGCCCGTGGGGGCGAGGATGATCTTCGCGAGCCACCGTTCGAGTCCCGTGGTCTTGTGCCCCAGTTCGTGGCCGAGGTTGATGCCGAAGCCGCCGACGAGCCCCGTGGTGATGATGACGGCGAGCGTGCCGTACCAGGGGAGGTCGTGCCGCGCCACGAACCACACGCCGAAGGTGAAGGCGATCCAGAGCAGCGGGACGGCGGCGTAGGTGATGTAGCGGTAGAAGTGATCGTTCTCGAGTCCGGGAACTGCCGACTCGGGCGGGTTGCTCGCGTCGTCGGCGAAGATGAAGTCGACGATCGGCACCGCCACGTAGATGAAGACGATAGGGAGCCAGAGCGGCCACACGGCGCCCGACCACAGATACAGCGCCGGCCCAGCGCCGACGAGCGCGGGAACGAGCAGTGAGAGCAGCCACGCGTAGCGTTTGCGGTCGTGGTACGCGGTGCCTTCGATCGCGGCAGTCGTCATCGGTGATCGGGACGGTGGTGAGCGTCAGACCTGCTCATGACTAAGGCTACTTCATCACGGGCGTCTGCACGAGTTCCGGCACGGCGCACGCCCCGATCTTTGCGGGGAAGTAGCGCCACTTCAACACGGCGGCCTTGATCTCGTCCACCGGCGCGCCCCCTGCCGGCTCTTTCAGGATCTTGAGCGTCTTCGCGTCGGGCACCCCGACGGTATCGACCACGAACTGCACGAGCGTCTGTGCGGCGGACTTGCCGTTGGGGCTCGGCGAGACGCTGGCGTCGGGGATGTAGCGCGCGGGCCGCTCTACCTGGAACTCGAAGTACGGATTCTCCGGCGGCTTGCACGTAGCGCCGCTCGCGGCGGCGGCAGGGTTCGCGGCCGATGGACGCGTGAAGGACCCCATGATGGACGGCATCATCAGCACGAGTTGCATGTCCAGCGCGGACATCACGGTGTTCCGTCCGGCGATGAGCCAAAGTCCGTTGCTGCGCACGAGATGCACCATCTCGGTGGACGCGCCGGGGTCACCGGTCATGCGCGCCGCGAGTTGTGCCGTCGCCCCGCGCAGCACGACGTGGGCAATGGAGTCGCCCTCCACGGCGCTGCCGATGACCTGGTACCGCTGCGTCATGCGGGTGCGGCTCTTGGCCATCACGCCGAGCGCGAGGAACTCTTCCACAGGGACGCGCGCGAGCCCGGCGAGCGTGACGGCCGTATCGGCGATGCCGTTGATGCGCATCGCATCGGCGCGGGCGCGCCCCGCCGAGTCGAGTTGCAAGGCGTCACGGCCAAGCGCGATGGGATTGAACTCACCCGGCGGACGGTTCACGAACGAACGCATCATCGGGATCATCTCGGTGCGCGACCGTTCGGCCGCTGCGCGATCGAAGAGCAACGCGGCGCTGTGCCAGTCACCGGCATCGAGCAGCCTGAGCAGGCGGGCAACGGTGGAGTCTGGTGAAGTACCCTGCGCTCTGGTTACTGACGTAACGAGCAGGAGCAACAGGAAGTTCGCGAGCAATCGACGCATCAGCACTCGGTGGGGGAAGATGCTCTATGTTGGGCGCGGCGTGTCACGTGCGCAATGCGTGTCCGATTCCGGTCGTCGCCGGCAGCTCCAATAAAGTCCACGTCCGGGACCGCCGATGCTTCAAGAGGGTGCCCCACCCCTCGCAATCCGCGACTCGTGGAGCCGCCGCCGGCTTCCTCTTGCCCGAGTACCCGTCGATGGCCCAGTTCGAATGGAATGACGCGATGACCACCGGCCTCGACGAGATCGACGAGGCCCACAAGACGTTGATCGCCGGCATCAACGCGCTCAGCGACGCGATGCAGACGGGGCAAAGCAAGGACAGCGTGCTGCGGACGCTTCGCTATCTCGGTGAATACGCGAAGCAGCACTTTGCGCACGAGGAAGGGTGCATGAATGCGCACCGCTGCCCGATGGCGCACGCCAACAAGCGCGCGCACGCCGAGTTCCTCGAGTTCTTCACGCAGATGCAGGTGGAGGTCGAGATGCACGGCGTGACCGCGGTGACAGTGGTCGCGTTACAGGACGCGCTGGGCAACTGGCTTCGTCAGCACATCATGCGCGTGGACACCGGACTGCTGGCCTGCGTCAGTCACGGCGTGGTCTGAACCGATCACGTCCGCTGCGACGTTGAGCGGGCGAGCTACACGACCGTGCCGAACAGGCGACCGACGAGCGAAGTGGCGCCGAGCGCCACGGCGCCCCAGAACGCCACGCGAACCGCCGCGCGTGTCTTGGGCGCTCCGCCCAGATGTGCCGCCATCGCGCCAAGCGCCACGAGCAGCATCAGTGTCGTCGCGGTGACCACCGTCGGAACAGATGCGAGCGGGATCAGGAATGCGAGCAGCACCGGCGGTGCCGCGCCAACGCCGAACGCCGCCGCGGATGCGAGTGCCGCTTGTGTCGGCCGGGCGCGCGTGGCGTGCGAATGGCCGAGCTCATCCCGCATGTGCGCCCCGAGCGCGTCCTTCGCCGTCAGTTGATCGGCGACCTGCAACGCGAGTTCCGCTGTCAGACCGCGCTCCACGTAGATGCCGGCCAGTTCGTCGCGCTCCCGCTCCGGCGCGGCGAGCAACTCCCTCCGCTCCCGCTCCACATCAGCCGCTTCCGTGTCGGCCTGAGAGCTCACGGACACGTACTCGCCGGCCGCCATCGACAGCGCTCCGGCGACGAGTCCCGCGAGCGCCGCCACGAGCACCGAGTGACGCCCGGTCTGCGCAGCGGCGACGCCCACCACCAGGCTGCTCGTCGAGATCAGACCGTCGTTCGCACCAAGGACCGAGGCGCGCAACCACCCGACGTGCTCCGTATAGTGCTGTTCGGCGCTTGGCATGGGCGAGTCATCCCGAGAGTTGAAGGCGTCCGGCGGACCGCGGCGCAAATGGCGCACAGATGCAATCTAGGTCCGGCCGCCGCGTGGCGGCGGAGCTGGGCGGTCCTAGGAACGTCACAGGTTCACGCGACGGGGCCGCGTCGGTCGGTGGATGGCGCGGGGCGACCACGCGCGCCGTCCGGCGCGGCGGGAAACTTTTCACTCCCGCCTTGCGTTCTATGCAAGTAGCCACTTGCTTTCAATGCAAGCAACCACTTGCATACACCCGCCCCAGCCCCGCACCGCCCCATGACCACTCCCACGCGCGACCAGGTCCTCGCCGCCGCCGCACGGCTCTACGCCGAGCACGGCTTCCGCGGCACCACCACGCGGCAGATCGCCAAGGACGCCGGCGTCAACGAAGTCACGCTCTTCCGGCAATTCGGCTCCAAGACCACGCTCCTCCTCGAAGCCCTCAAACAGCACGGGCCCGCCTCCGGCGGCTCCGCGGCTCTCCCGGCCGAGCCGGTCGACCCGCTCGCCGAACTCACCGCCTTCGCCACCAACACCCGCAAGACGCTCCACGGGATGCGTGCCATGATCCGCAAAGCGATGGCCGAGTTCGAGGAGAACCCCGAGATGCCGCGCTGCATGAGCCATTCCGCCGCGCACATCCACGCCGCGCTGGCGACCTACTTCGAGCAGCTCGCCGCCAAGGGCTTCATCCACGACGCCACCGACGGCAAAGCCGCCACCGCCATGCTCATGAGCGCCCTCTTCCACGACGCCCTCGGCCGCGACATCGACCCCCACTCGTTCCCGCAGCCGGTCTCGTCGGCGCCGGCCGCGTACGCCCGGCTCTGCCTCCGCTCGCTCGGCTTCACAGAAAAGCCCGCGCGCCGCGCCAAGCCGGCCAAACGCCGCACCGCCTGACCCATGCCCCACGCCGTCAAGTCGAACCACGCCACTGAGCCCCAAATGCCTTCTATATATATGAGTGTCGGCCGCGCCCTTTCGGGTGCTGCCGCCACCGCCCTCCTGGCCGCCGCGCTGGTCGTACCCGCCCCCGCCCGGGCGCAGCAGCCGGCCGCCCCGGTCCCCGCCGCCGCCATCTCCCTCGCCGACGCCCTCACCCTCGCCGCCAAAGTGAGCCACTCCGTGCGCTCCGCCGCGGCCGGCGTCTCGCGTGCCAAAGGCCAGCAGATGCAGGCCGAATCCCAGTACCTGCCGCAGATCAACGGTATCGTCAACTACCAGCGCACCATCCAGAGCCAGTTCGCCGCGCTCTCCAGCGGCAGCAGTTCGAGCAGCAACTCGGGCAGCGGGTCGGGTTCGTCCGGCAGCTCGGGCGGCTCGTCCTCCGGCGGCTTCGGCGACATCACCAAGATCTTCGCCTCGCCGAGCACCTACACGTTCGGCCTCAATCTCTCGCAGAACATCTTCACCGCCGGCAAGCTCGAATCAGCCAGCAAGGGCGCCGAGTCGGCGCGCACCGCGGCCGAGATCAATCTCGACGCCGCCCGCGCGCAGGTCGCGCTCGACGCCGCGCAGGCCTACTTCGACGCGGTCGCCAGTGAGCAGCTCGTGCAGATCGCCGACAGCACCTACGCGCAGGCTGAACGCACGCTCGCGCAGACCACCGTCTCGCGTCAGGTGGGCGCCGCCGCGGAGTTCGATCTGCTGCGCGCCCGCGTCGCGCGCGACAACCAGAAGCCGATGGTGATCGCTGCGCGCGGTAATCGCGACGTCGCGCTGCTTCGCCTGCGTCAGCTGCTTGGCATCCCGCTCAATCAGCCGCTCACGCTCACCACGCCCATCCGCGACGACGGCGTTGCGGCCGCCGAGCCCGCGCCGCTCACTCGTGCCGTGGAGATACCGGGCCGCACGGGCGGCGTGACCCCCGATACGAGCGTTGCCGCGCGCGCGAGTGTGCGGCAGGCCGCCGCGAATGTGGAAGCGCAGGAGTACGCGCTCCGCGCCGCCAACTGGAACCGGCTCCCCTCGGTGCAGCTGAGTTCGGCGTACCAGCGTTTTGCGTACCCGGCCGACGGCACCTTCCTCCCCGCCGCCATCAACCAGTACTACCCCAACTGGACGGCGAGTCTGGGGATGTCGATCCCCGTATTCCTCGGCGGCAAGCTCACCGGCGACCGGATGGTGGCCGAAGCGAATGTGGTGGATGCCAAACAGTCGCTCGAGCAGACGAAGGAACTCGCCGCGCTCGACGCGCGCACCTCGCTCAACGCGCTCGCGCAGGCCGAAGCGAGTTACGCGGCGAGCGTGGGCACCGACGAGCAGGCGGCGAAGGCGTACAGCATCGCTGAAGTGCGTTTCAAAGAAGGCGTCTCCACGCAGGTGGAACTGCTCCAGGCGCGTACGCAGTACGAGCAGGCCCGCGTGAACCGCGTCACCGCGGCGCGCGATCTCGAGGTGGCGCGCCTGCGCGTCGCCTTCCTGAAGGACCTTCCGGTGGGCGCGGGCGCATCGAATGCGCGTCCCGCCGCCGCCCGCTGAACCGAGTGCATACCGTGACCAGCAATCATACGAGGATCAATCCGATGGCCCGCAGCACCAGCACCACGTTCGCTGTCCTGCTTACCGGCGCGCTCGCCGCGTGTGGAAGCAAGCCCGCCGCCGACGCCGCGTCGGCCGCCCCCATCACCGTCACCATCGGCAGCGAGAACGTGACGACGGTGACCGACGCCACGCTCAACAGCGGGCCGTCGCTGAGCGGCACGCTCGCCGCCGAGAAGACGGCGAGCATCCGCGCCGAAGTCGGCGGCCCCGTGATCGCCGTGCTCGTCGAGCCGGGCGTGCACGTGAGCAAGGGCACGCCGCTCGCGCGCATCGACGAATCCGCCATCCGCGAGTCGTGGCTCAGCGCCAAGAGCGGCGTCACGCAGGCCACGCTCGCCGCCGAGAACGCGGCGCGCGATCAGCAGCGCGCCGAGCGACTGCTCGCGGCCGGCGCCATCGCCGAGAACGCGCTCGAGGGCGCGCGTCGCGGCAACCTCGGCGCGCAGGCGCAGTTGGAAGATGCCAAGAGCCGCTTCGCACAGGCGCAGAAGATGTTGGATAACACGGTGGTGAAGGCGCCGTACGATGGCATCGTCAGCGACAAGACGGTGAACGCCGGCGACATCGTCGCGCCGGGCGCGCCGATGTTCACCGTCGTCGATCCGAGCACGATGCGGCTGGAAGGAGCGGTGCCGGCCGACCAGCTCGGCCTCGTGCGCATGGGCGCGCCGGTGACGTTCGCCATCACCGGCTACCCGGGTAAGTCGTTCACCGGCGCCATCACGAACGTGTACCCGAGCGCCGATCCGCAGACGCGGCAGGTGCGTGTGTACGTGCGTATCCCGAATGCGAGCCAGGGCTTGGTCGGCGGGTTGTACGCCACAGGACGCGTGGCGAGCACGGTGCGGCAGGGACTCACCGCGCCGCTCACCGCCGTCGATCAGCGCGGCGTCTCGGCGAGTGTCGTGCGGTTGAAGGGTGGCAAGACGGAGCGCGTGACCGTGACCATCGGTGTGCGCGACGAGAGCACCGAACGTGTGGAACTGACGAGCGGTGTCGCGTTGGGCGACACGCTCTTGATCGGCGCGGCGCAGGGGATCACGCCGGGCACGCCCGTGAAGGTGGCCGCATCGGCCGACAAGCCCGCCGCGCCGAAGAACTGAGGACGCCACATGTTCATCTCTGATTTCGCGATCAAGCGACCCATCGTCACCATCGTCTCGATGGTCGCGCTGGTGGTGTTCGGCCTGTTCTCGTTGGCGCAGCTGCAGACCGACGAGTTCCCCGACATCGCGCAGCCCATCGTCAATGTGGCCGTGCCATATCCTGGCGCGTCGCCCGACGTCGTCGAGCGCGAAGTGCTCGACCGTATCGAGGAGGCCATCAGCGGCATCTCCGGCGTGGACCGCATCCAGGGTTCGGCGCAGGACGGTTTTGCCAACGTCACGGTGTTCTTCACTTATGAGAAGGACATTCAGCAGGCGTCGCAGGACATCCGCGACAAGATCAGCGCCATCCGCTCCGATCTCCCCACGGAGATGAAGGAGCCGGTGCTCTCGCGTTTCGATCCGGGCGACATGCCCATCGTGCAGCTCTCGCTCAACAGCACGAGCGTGGACGCGCCCAAGCTCACGCGCATCGCCGACCCCGGCATCACCAAGGAACTGCGCGGCATCAGCGGCGTGGCCGAGGCGATCATCGTGGGCGGTGTGTTGCGCGAACTGACGGTGGAGCTCAAGCCGCAGGCGATGCAGGCCGCCGGGCTGAGCGTGGGGCAGGTGGTCGCGGCGCTGCAGGCGCAGAATCTCGCCGTGCCCGTAGGCAAGGTGAATGGCACGCTCGACGAACGGTCCATCCGGCTGAAGGGCAAGCTCGAGACGCCGGAGGACTTCAACAACATCATCGTCGACCAGCGTGGTGGCCGCACCATTCGGCTCGGCGAGATCGCGACGGCGAAGGACGGCAATCAGGAAGCCAGTTCGTCGGCGCAGTATGGAGACGTCGCCAATCCCACCGCGCGTGACGCCGTCGGCATCCAGGTGAAGAAATCGAAGGGGTACAGCACGTCGCAGGTCGCGGCCAAGGTGCTCGCCAAGGTGAACGCGTTGCAGGCCACGCTGCCGCCGGGCGTGCACCTCGACATCATCCAGAATGCCGGCGACCACGTGGACATGTCGGTGCGCAACGTGGAGGAGACGCTGCTCGAGGGCGCCGCGTTGACGGTGCTCGTGGTGTTCCTCTTCCTCAACTCGTGGCGCTCCACCGTGATCACCGGCCTCGCGCTCCCCGTGAGCGTGCTCGCGAGCTTCGTGGCCGTGTACGCCGGCGGGTTCACGCTCAACACGATGTCGCTGCTCGGCCTGAGTCTCGCCATCGGCATATTGATCGACGACGCCATCGTGGTGCGCGAGAACATCGTGCGGCACATCGAGATGGGGAAAGACCATTTCCGGGCGTCGCACGAGGGCACGGACGAGATCGGCATGGCCGTGGCGGCCACGACGTTCTCGATCGTTGCCGTGTTCGTTCCCATCGCCTTCATGTACGGCGTGGCCGGGCAGTGGTTCAAGCCGCTCGCGCTGACCATCGCGATGGCGGTGCTCGTGAGTCTGTTCGTGAGCTTCTCGCTCGACCCCATGCTCTCGGCGTACTGGCCCGACCCTCAGACCGAGGCGCACGAGCGCGGCAACTGGATCAGCCGTCAGCTCGAGAAGTTCAACACCTGGTTCGATCGCATGGCTGAGAAGTACACGAAGGTGATCGGCTGGGCGCTGGACCATAAGTGGAGCATGGTGATGCTCGCGACGGCTTCGTTCGTGGGGGCGATCGTGCTGCAGGTGCAGTTCGGCGGGTTCGGATTCGTGCCCAACTCCGACCGCAGCGAACTGTTGATGCAGGTGCAGACGCCGCCCGGGAGCAATCTCGACTATACGCGCCTCAAGACCGAAGAGGCCGCGGCGCTCGTGCGCCGCCACAAGGACCTCGTGGCGTATTCGTTCGCGACGGTCGGCGGGAGCAGCGCGGGAATGCAGCCCGGCAGCGCCGTCGGATCGCCCGACATCGGCAACGTGTACATCAAGATGAAGCACAAAGCCGAACGCGACGTGAGCCAGACGGATTTCGGCGAGATGATGCGCGCCGAGGTGAAGCAGATCGGCGGCGCGACGGTGTCGGTGTTCAACGGCGGCATGGGCGGCTCGCGCAAGCAGATCCAGCTCGAGCTGCGCGGGCGTGATGCACGCGTGCTCGGCACGCTCGCCGACTCGGTGATGAAGCTCGTGAAGACGGTGCCGGGCGCGGTGGACGTGGGACTCTCGACGAAGGGGCAGAAGCCCGAACTCGAGGTGACGCTGAACCGCGCGTTGGCCGGATCGCTCGGCGTGACGGTGGGGCAGGTCGCGCAATCGATGCGACCGGCCTTTGCGGGCGTCGATGCAGGCGACTGGGTGGACCCGGCCGGCGAGAACCGAAAGGTCCGCGTGCGGTTGAGCCCGGAATCACGCACGCGCATCGCCGACGTGGAGCAGTTGCCGATCGTGGTGGGCGGCGGTCCGGCGGGCGGCCGCACGAGCGTGATGCCGCTCGGCCAGATCGCGACGGTGAAGCAGGGGCTTGGTCCCGCGCTCATCAGCCACCTCGACCGCGACAACGTGGTGGTGGTGGAAGCGAACACGCAGGGCCGGTCGCTCGGCGAGGTGAAGCAGGACATCGACAAGATCATCTCGAAGGTGTCGCTGCCGCCGGGCTATCGTCGGACGGACGGCGGCGAGGTGAAGGACCAGGCCGAGGTGTTCGGCAAGATCCTCTCGGCGCTCGGCGTGGCGGTGCTGCTGATGTATCTGATCCTGGTGATGCAGTTCGGGAGTTTCCTCGAGCCCATCGCCATCATGGTGAGCTTGCCGCTGAGTTTGATCGGCGTGGTGCTGGCGCTCATCATCACGCACGACACGTTGAACATCATGTCGATGATCGGCGTGATCCTGCTGATGGGGATCGTGGCGAAGAACGCCATTCTGCTGATCGATTTCGCGAAGTGGGGCCAGGAGAACGGCAAGCCGCGTCGCGAGGCGATCATCGAAGCCGGTCGTGTGCGACTGCGCCCCATCATGATGACGACGTTGGCCCTGATCGCCGGCATGATCCCGGTGGCGCTCGGGCATGGCGAGGGCGCGGATTTCCGGTCGCCGCTCGGGCGTGCGATCATCGGCGGTGTGATCACGTCGACGGTGCTGACGCTCGTGGTGATCCCGACGGTGTATGAGATCCTGGACGACTGGCGGTTGGCGCTGGTGGGGCTGTTCGATATTCCGGTTCGGCCGGCGACGGATGAGTATATGGTGCCGAAGGGGGCCGGAAAGGCTTAGGGAGAGGGAGAGGGAAAGGGGGAGGGGGAGGGAGCCTGGTGCTCTCTCCCTCTTTCCGTGTTGGGCACGGCCGCGGATTATTCGCGCGCGGTTTCGCAGCATAACACGCAGCGCACGAGGTGTCCTGAAATGGGGTAACGCTCTAGTGGTGAATGATTTGCGGTCGTACCTTAGGAGAGTCGTCGTCGTGATTATGCTGCGGGGCTTGCAGGGTTTGG
>CAIRBD010000027.1 GCA_903876745.1 uncultured Gemmatimonadota bacterium | reverse complement strand
GCGAACCGGCCTGTTCCGACGAGTCCTGCGCCAGCGCCTGCGCGCCCCCCGCGATCTGCTCCGCGGCCGCCGCCACCTGGTCGGCCGCGGCGGAGATCTCGCCAAGCGTCTGGTCGAGGGCCTCCGCCACGGTGTTCACCGAGTGCTTGATCTTCGCGTGATCACCCAGATACTCGCCGTCCATGCGCACCGTGAGGTCGCGTTCGGCGATGCGCTCGAGCACCGCGGCGGCCTCTTCGATGGGACCGATGACGGCATCGAGCGTCGAGTTGAAGCCGTCGACGAGTTCGCGGAACCCGCCCTCGAACCGCGAGGCGTCGCCGCGCTCATGCAGCTTGCCGACCTTCGCCTCGCGGATGAGACGGTTGGTCTGTTCGATGACCGCGCGCAGGGTCTGCAGCGCCCGCGTGAAGGCGTCCGCCGAGCCGTGGGTCGCCTCGATCATCCCGTTCAGCGTGCCGGCGAGCTGTCCGATCTCGTCGCCCGAGTCGACCGCGAGCGGCTCGACGACGCGCTCCATCCGCGCCTCGAGCTTGCCGCGCGCGAGATCGGTGGCCGCCGCCGCCAAGCTCTGCAGATCGTGACGGCGCAGGTCGTCGATGCGCACGGACACAGCGCCGAGCCGCCGGCTGATGGTGCGGCCGAGCGACACCGCGACCATCGTGATGACGGCGAAGATCGCGAACGCGATCGCCACGAGGATGGTCTGGTTTCGCGCGGCCGCCGAATGCGCCTCGGCCACTTCGCGCACCGCGTCAGCGGACAACTGCGCGGTGAGCGTGTCGAGGATGGCGACCGTCCCGCGGTCCTTCCCCTTCACCATGCTGTCGGCGGTCGTGTAGTTCTTTCCGCCTGCGGCACGGAACGCCGCGAGCGCCTGCGCGTACTCGCCGCCCAGTTCTTTGTGCGCCGCAGCGAATGCGTCGGCGCGCTTCATCGAGGAGGAGTCGGGCACGATGGCGCGCAGGGAATCGACAGTGGCCCGCACCGCGGCTTCCTGGTTCTTGAACTGCCCGGCGTACTTTTCGAGCATCGCCGGGTCGTGTCCCCGCAGGAGGATGTCCTTCCATTCCTGCACTTGCCGCTTGAACGTGTACTGCGTCTGTATGGCGAGGCGTCGCGCCGCGATATGCGTGGAGATCACATCGTCATAGGCGGCAGTCTCCCGACGCTGGCTCCACGCGAACGCGGCGCTGATGAACACGCCGGCGGCGATCGACACGCCGATGGCACCCGTGATCTTGCGCGAGACGGAAAGGTCGTTGAACATGTCGGGGAGGTGTGCAGGAGGTGGTCGTTGGTGCGCTATGGCCGATGCCGGGACGAGACTCGCGCCGCCAACAGCCAGTATCGGAACCGCCGCGTACCCACCTTAGGGGTTGTGGCAAATTCGTTACATTCGCGAGACGCCTCCGCGACGCACGCTGGCGAGTGTTGCTCATGGTCATGCAGGTTGTTCTTATGATTGTGGATGCCACGGCGCGCGACGCGGACCGAGGCGTGCATCCGTTTTCCCTTTCCCCCCAGAGATGAGACTCCCCGCCCGCCTGTTGCTTGGCGCCCTCGCCGTGGTCGGCGCGCTCGCGGTGGTGCTCACCTTCGAGGTGGACCAGAAACTCGCCGAGCGCCTCACCGCGGAGACGACGGCGGGATTGGCGCGCGAAGCCCGGCTCGTGGCGTCGGAGTGGACGCCGGCGAGCAACGCCGAATCGCTCGCCGTGCGTGCCGGTGACGCGAGCGGCCACCGGCTGACGCTGATCGACTCCACGGGGCGCGTGATCGGCGACTCGGAGTTCCGCGGCGCCGCGCTGGCGCAGCTGGAGAACCATGCGGCGCGCCCGGAAGTGGCACAGGCGCGCGCCGAGGGGATCGGCAGCGCGCGTCGCCGCAGTCCGTCGGCCGGCGATGACGAACTGTACGTGGCCGTGCGGGTGCGGAACGGCGTGGCGCGCGTGTCGATGCCCACGTCGGCTCTCGGTGCGATCATCGCCGCGGCCAAACGCGACGTGGCCGTGGCGACGGGATTCGCGATGATCGGTGCGCTCGTGCTGGCGGGTCTCTTTGGCGGCGCCGTGTCGCGCCCGGTGCGTGAACTGCGCGACGTGGCCCGCGCCCTCGCCGAGGGCGACTTCTCCCGCCGGCCGGCGCTCGCCGCGCCCGGCGAAGTGGGAGAACTCGCCGACGCCGTGCACCGGCTCGCCGAGCAGCTCGCCACGCGCGTCGAGGCCCTGCGCG
>CAIRBD010000026.1 GCA_903876745.1 uncultured Gemmatimonadota bacterium | reverse complement strand
GAGCGCCTTCTTCTTTTGTGCTTCGTCAGTGAAGAGCGCGATCGCATCATCGACATCTGCCTTCCGCCGCTCAGCCAGTTGGCTGATGACGTAGTTCAGCACGCGCAGCTGCGAGCGGGCCTTCTCCACGTCGCGATCATTCGCCGTCGGCACATCCGCTTCCTGCTTCGGCTTGGCCCGGGCGATGGAGCCGGCGGGCGGATGGAAATCGCGCCGCACCGAGTCATAGTCGGCGAGCAACTGCTTGTTGCGCTCGATGAGCTTCGCCTGCAACGCCTTGAACTGCGTCACCTGCGAATCCGTCAGGGAGAGCTTCTTCTTCTTGTCGAGCATGAGCCAGGCGGGGTTCAGCTCGTCGATGTCGCGCATGGTGGGCGCGCGCATGGCCGGCATGCTGGCGCTGCTTTCCCCGGATGCTGGGGCGGTGGCGCGGGAACGCTGCGCCCGGGCGTTCATCGGAAGTGCGGCGACGCCGAGCAGGGCCATGACAGACAATCGGTTACGCATAGAAACGACCCTCAGATAAGGTGCGGTGGGTTCTGGGGGGGGAGGCTGAAATCTATCGCGCGCCGGCCTAATGCGCGTCCGCCTGCGCCGTGATGCGTCCCCGGCCGGTGCGCCAGAACAGCATGAGCGGCAGCACGAGCATCAGCACCGCGCCGCTGATCAGATAGATCCGCGAGAACGCGAGCACGCTCGCCTGCGCCGTCACCGTGCGATCGAGCACGGCCAGCGCCCCCTGCTTGGCCGCGATCGGGTTCACCCCCCGCGCCGCGAGCCCGCGCGTGAACGTCTCGATCCGCGCGAGCGCGTCGGGTGTCGTCACCGACAGATGCTCGGTGAGGACGGCCTTCTTCTCCTTGGTGAACCGCGACAGCATCGTCGCCATCACCGCGATCCCCACGGAGCCGCCGAGCTGGCGCATCACGTTGAACAGGCCCGTCCCCTGCGCGAGGTCGCGCGGCGCGACCTCGGCGAGCGCGATGCTGTTCAGCGGGATGAACATCAGGCCCATCGCCACACCTCGGATGACGAGCGGCCAGAACACGTCGTCCTTGCCGCTGTCGAGCGAAAGTCCGGCGAGTTGCCACATGCACACCATGAACAGCAGCACTCCCATGATGATCACGGGGCGGCCGTCGGGGATCGTGCGCAGCCGCTTGCCGAGGATCGCCATCGTGATCGCCGAGGCGATCGCGCCCGGAAGGATCACCATCCCGGTCTGGTTGGCCGTGAACTGGTGTAGCTGCTGCAGAAACACGGGGAGCACGAACACGCTGCCGAAGAGCGCGAAACCGAGCAGCCCGCCCATGAGGACGCCCGTGGCGAGCTGCCTGTTCTTCAGGATGTGGAAGTCGATCACGGGCTCGTCGGTGCGCAGCTCATGCAGCACGAGCCAGACGAACGACACGAGCGACGTGATGCCGAGCGCCGTCACGAACGGCGATTCGAACCAGTCGTAGCGCTCTCCGCGCTCGAGCATCCACTGCAGCGAACCCACCGCCACCGTGAGCAGCCCGATCCCCAGCCAGTCCACCTTCTCGGCCCGCTCCTGGTGGACCGAATCCCGCACGTATGACCACGTGAGCACCGCCGCGATGATGCCGAGCGGGAGATTGATGTAGAAGATCCAGGGCCAGTTCCAGTTGTCTACGATGAAGCCGCCGAGCGTCGGCCCCAGGGTGGGACCCACCATCACGCCCACGCCGAACATCGCCTGCCCGATCCCGACTTCGTTCGGCGGGAACGCCTCCCACAACGTGGACTGCGCTGTGGAGAGCAGGGCGCCGCCTCCGATCCCCTGGATGACGCGCCAGAACACGAGTCCCTGCAGCGTCGTCGCCGCGCCGCAGAACATCGACGCGACGATGAACAGACCGATCGATCCCGTCAGATACCGGCGGCGCCCGAAATACGCCGAGAACCACGACGACATCGGGATGACGATGACGTTCGCGATGATGTAGCCCACGCTCACCCACGAGATCTCGTCGAGCGTGGCGCCGAGGTTCCCCATCATGTGCGGGATGGCGACGTTCACGATCGACGTATCGACGAGTTCGAGCGTCGCCGCGAGCGTCACGGCGATGGCTATGAAGTACTTGTATTTGTACCGGTCGGCGTCCGAGGACACCGGCACGGCCTGCAGCACGGCGGTCGCCATCAGCGCATCACTTCGTCGAGATGTGCACGGTGACGCTCATCCCCGGACGCAGCGGACGTCCGTCGCCGCATCCCTTGGTGAGCTGGACGCGCACCGGCACCCGCTGCACGACCTTCGTGAAATTGCCCGTCGAATTGTCCGGGGGGAGCAGGGCGAAGCGGGCGCCCGTCGCCGCGCTCACGCTCTCCACCTTCCCCTCGGCGTCGCAGTCGGGATAGGAATCCACCTCGATCGCGACCGATTGCCCGACCTTCAGGTCGGCGAGCTGTGTCTCCTTGAAGTTCGCGCTGATGTACACGCTGGTGTCGGAGACGATCGTGAGGAGCGGCTGGCCGGGCTGCACGAGTTGGCCCACTTCGACCTGCTTGCGGCTCACCGAACCGGCCAGGGGTGCGGCAACGTGAGTGTACGTGAGCTGCAGCAGCGCGTTCTCGCGCGTCGCGCGCGCTCCGGCGAGTCGCGCCTGCGCGAACTTCACGCCGGACTGTGCGCCCGCGAGCTGCGCCGTCGCGGCGTTCGCCTGCCGCTCCGCCGCCGCGAGCTGCGCGGTGGCCTGATCGTACGCGGCCTGCGTGGCGTCGAGCTGCTGCCGCGACACGATCTGTTTGGCGACGAGTTCCTTCATGCGGCCCAGATCGGCCGTTGCCTTCGCCTGTGCGGCGCGCGCCGACAGGATCTGCGCGTCGATCACCTGCCGCTGACTCTGCGCGTTCTTCACGGCTGCGTCGGCCTGTCCCTCGCCGTCGCGGTTTCCCGCCCCCGCGACCGCCGCCGCCAGATCGGCGTCGGCCTGCGCGAGGCGCATGAGGTATTCGCTGCTGTCGATCTGCACGAGCAGATCACCGGCCTTCACGCGCTGGTTCTCCACAGGGTGCACCGCAGCGACGAAGCCGCCGACCTTCGCGAGGACGGGCACGATGGTGCCGTCCACCTGCGCGTTGTCGGTGGAGACGTGCGTGCGATTGTACAGGACGGTCTTGCCGCCCCACAGCACGGCGGCGAGGGCGAGCACGGCGAGCACGGGGAGCGCCGGACTGCGCTTGCCGTTCGCGGCGGGGGTTTCGGGAGTCATCGGGGAAGCCATGCGTATGGTCTCAGGAGAAGAAGGGTCGGTTACGGAAGTTCGGTGACGGTGCCCTGGGAGCGTCCGAGCGCGACGCGCGCGGCCTGCAGGGAGGCGCGGGCATCCACCACCTGCGTTCGAGCGGCGTTCAACGTCAGCGAGGCGCTGATGGCATCCGCGTTGCCCGAGACGCCGGCGCGAAAGCGGTCACGCGCCTGCGCCAGCTCCTGCTCGGCGAGTCCCACGCGCTCCTGCGCGGCGCCGAGCTGTTCGCGCGCCGTCTGGATATCGAGCAGCGCGGCGCGCACGTCGGTGGCCGCCTGCTGCGTCAGGTCGCGGTGCCGGACGTCGAGTTCCTTCAACGCGGCGCGCTGTTCGTCCATCCGCCCGTCGCGGCGGAATCCGTCGAACACCGGCACCGAAAGCATGATGCCCCACGAGTAGGTGCTGAGCATGTGCTGCGTGGCCTTGCCCGTGATGCCCTGGTCGGCGAACAGCGACAGCGCCGGCAGCACCTCCGTGCGGATCGCGTCGAGCTGGAGCCCGACCGCCGCCGACTGTTCGCTCATGGCGAGCAGGTCGGCGCGCGTGCGTGTGGCGCGCGCGAGGGCGTCTCCCTCGCTCGGCGCGGCGACGTCCACCGGGAGCGAGACGAGCGAATCGGAGAGCGTCACCGGCGTGCCGGCGGGGAGCCCGAGCGCGCGCGCGAGGTCGAGTCGCGAGCGGTCGCGTTCGCCGCGCGCGGCGATGAGCTGGCTGTGCATCACCGAGAGCTGCGACTGGGCGCGGGTCACGTCGAGCGCGACCCCGACGCCCGCAGCAACCTGGTCGCGCGCGATCACAAGCAGCTCCGCGGCGAGCGTCGAATCGGCCGCGCGGGCGCCCAACTGCGCGTCGGCGCGCAGCGCCCGTACGTACGCGATGGCCGCGACGGCCGCGGCCTGCTGCGACGCCGTGCCGACATCGGCGCCGAGCGCCGTCACGTTGGCCCGCGCGGCGCGCATCCGCGCGAAGGCGCCCGGGTCGTAGATGCTCTGACGCATCGACCCGCGCAGGTCCCACGTCTTCACGGGGCCCAGCACCTGGCCGTTCGGATCGAAGAGCGACCGGCCCGTGGCCGGGTCGGCGAAGGAGATGCCGAAGCTGGCGCTGTTGAAGTTGCGCTCGTTGTCGAGGGCAGCCGCCGACACGCTCGGCAGGAACTCGGCGCGGCGCTGTTCCACGCGCGCCTCGGCCTGCGTGACCCGGAGGCGCGCGGCCTCGGGCGCCGCCGTACGTTCGGCGGCCATGCGGGCAGCGCCGCCCAGCGACAGTGCGACGGGGTCCTGCGCGAGCGCGGCGTGTCCGGCGAGGCCGGAGAGCGCGACGACGACGCGGGTGAACGATCGGATGGAGATCATGTGGCTACCGGGACCGCGGGAGACGGAGTCGTGGTGGGGCGGAGTGCATGGAGGACGAACTCGACGATGTGATCGATCAGTTCTTCCCGCGGCCGCATCGCCGAGAGGGTGGCGGGCATCGGCGCCCTGGACCAGAGCGCGTGCGTGAGCAGCAGGGCCTTGATCATCGAGATGGCGGCCACGGGGTCGAGCGCGCGGAACTCACCGCGCGCCACGCCGCGGCGCAGCACGTCACCGAGGACCAGGTTGGATTTCGCGATCGCCTCGTGGTAGTAGAACTGCGCCAGATCGGGGTGGTTGTGCAGTTCGGTGAACACGAGTCGCACCCAACCAGCCGCCGCGGGGCGATCGAAATGCGACCAGTGCAACCGCAGGTAGCGCTCGATCTGCTCTGCGGCTGTCCCGTCGGCGAGCTCGCGCTCCACCGCGGCGATGGAAGGAACGAGCAACTGACGGACGACCTCTCGAAACAGGTCTTCCTTGCTCGGGAAGTAGAGATAGATGGTGCCCTTGGATACGCCGGCCCGCGTGGCGATCTCTTCGAGCTTGGCGCCGGCGATGCCGAACTCGCCGAAGACTTCGAGCGCGGCGACGAGGATCTGCCTGGGGCGCTCCTCGGGAAGCCGGCGCCATTTCGGATCGTGCGGATGGGTTACTTGTTCGGACATATTTATGTGACTGAACAGTCAGTCAGTTACAGGGCATTCAAAAGGCGGGCCTTCGCCCGCCTTTTGTAAATAACCAAACGGTCAACAAGCTGTCAAGTCGCCTCGCGAGCGATCGGCACGTCGAACATGAACTCGCTGCCCGCGCCGGGTTCGGATTCGACGCGAATACGCGTGCCAAGCAACTCGGCGGCGCGCTGCGCGATGGGGAGGCCGATGCCGCTTCCGGGATGGAGTTCCGGCTGCAGCCGCTCGAAGAGTCCGAAGATGCGCGCATGGTAGTCGCGCAGGATGCCGATCCCTTCGTCGCGCACGAAGATCTGCGCCCGCCCTTCCACGATCCTCGCCCCCACGTGCACGCGCGGCTGCTCGCCGGGCTTCGCGAACGTGACGGCGTTGTCGATCAGTTGCAGCAGCACCCACGCGATCAGTCGTTCGTCGCCGCCGACGCCGGGCAGCGGGG
>CAIRBD010000025.1 GCA_903876745.1 uncultured Gemmatimonadota bacterium | reverse complement strand
GTGCTTGCCCGAGAGGTTGTCCTGATGGCGCTTGAGCGGGTCGGTGAAGGCGCGATGTTCGAAGCGCAGCGAGAGCGCGAGCCAGCGCTTGTCACCCGTGTCGGCGTAGAGGTCGGCGAGGATCTCGTTCATGCCGCCGTGCTCGGTGTTGAGCATCGCCGCGACCTGATCGTCGGTGAGCGGCTTCAACACACCCTCGGCCCACTGCGCGAACTTCACTTCCACGGCGAGCGCGGCGGCATTGCCGGTGTAGCGATAGGCGTCGCGCAGTCCGGCGAACGTCTTGTGCAGCGTGTACCACGGCGACCAGAGGCCGTTCAGGTCGAACGCCGCCGAGCGGATGTTGCCCTTGGAGACTTCGGCCCAGGCCTCGCGCCCCTTCTCGAGTGCGCTGAGGTAGCCGTCTCCGTTCTTGCTCTGCACCTCGTTCATCTCGCGCACGAGGTGATCGGCGCGCTGCTTGAAGCGCACGTCACCCGTGACTTTATGGAAGATGGCGACGGCCGAGAGGTGGTGGCCGGCGATGTGCCCGGTGAGGTTCTTGCCGTTGCCGTCCCAACCATCGTAGGGCTCGGCTTTCTGCGTGAGCCCCGCACGTAGGCGATAGTACGCCATCATGCGATCGGGATCGAGCGAGAGCAGGTACTTGGCGGTGAGGTCCTGCGCGTTCTTGAGCGGGCCGCCGGTGATGGTCACGCTGCCGAGTGGGAGCGGGCGGGCGCGGAGCATCTTGTGCTCGAAGGCGCGGATGGTGGCGGGCGACTCGGGGGTCGCGCCATCTACTGGACTGTGTACGGGACCGGCGAGCGCCGCGCGGGGAGCCAGAGTAGCCGCGGCAGCAGCGGCAGCGGAACGGGTGAGGAAGTCGCGGCGGGAGGCGCTCATCGCATGTCGGCTCGGTCGGGGATTGCTGGGACGTTATCGTCACACGACAGATTGCGTAACCACCGGTGCGAGTGGAGATTCTGCCAGCCCTCCTCTGCCTGCAACCAGGACTCACATGAAGACGACGCACGCCTTCGCCGCCGCGCTCAGCATCGTGGCCTCCGCCTGCTCGATGTCGCGCGCGTCCGCGCCCCCGGGGCCTGCCTCGGCGACCGCGGCCGCGATCACCGAAGCGGACCTCCGCCAGCGCCTCTTCCTCATCGCCGACGATTCGATGATGGGGCGCGAGTCCGGCTCGGCGGGCAACTACAAGACCGCCGACTACGTCGCCGCGGAGTTCAAGCGCCTGGGCCTCGAGCCCGCGGGCGAGAACGGCTCGTATTTCCAGACCGTGCCACTCTGGACGGCGGCCATCGACAAACGCTCGCGCCTCGAAGCGGGCGGCGTCGCGCTGAAGCTCGGGTCCGATTTCGTCCCGAACTCCCTCGGCGCCGTGCCCCGCTCACTCGATGGCGTGCAGGCCATCTACGGCGGTCTGATCACCGATACCACGCGCTGGATCACCCCCGCGCAAGCCGCGGGCAAGCTGGTGGTGCTCGACCTGCCGGCAGGCACGCCGCGGCGCGGCCTGAACATCGGTGCGCGGTGGCGTCAGGCGGCGGCCATCGCGCTCGTCACCCTCGATGCGATCGGCCCCGAGACGATCGCGACGTTGAGCGAGGGGCGCCCCGTGGCCGATACGGCGCGCAATCCGAATCTGGTTCCGTCCATCTGGATCTCGCGCCGCGCCGCCGTCACGCTCCTGGGCGGCGATCCGCCATCGCTCTCGCTCGGCGCCACGGGTCCCGCGTTGCGCGGCTGGTTCGACATCGCGCGCACTCCGGTGAAGTTCCCGGCGCGCAACGTCGTCGCCATCCTGCGCGGCAGCGACCCGAAGCTGCGCGGGCAGTATGTGTCGCTGAGCGCGCACAACGATCACGTGGGCTTCGATCACTCGCCGGTGGATCACGACTCACTGCGCGCCTTCGACCGCGTGATCCGTCCGATGGGCGCCGACTCGCCGGGGCGCACGCCCACCGCCGCCGAATGGACGCGCATCCGCGCGCTGCTCGACTCGTTGCGCCGGATGCACGTGCCGCGCCTCGACTCCATCCGCAACGGCGCCGATGACGACGGCTCGGGCACCGTCGCGCTGCTCGAGATCGCCGAGGCGATGGCTCGCAGCAACACGCGGCCGCGGCGCTCCATCCTCTTCGTGAATCACATGGGCGAAGAGTCCGGGCTGCTCGGCTCCGCGTGGTTCACCGATCATCCCACGGTGCCCATCGACTCCATCGTCGGAGAGATCGACCAGGACATGACGGGGCGCGGACTCCCCGACGACTTCCCGCTCGAAGGCAAGATCGCCGCGACGCCGACGTATCTCGAGGTGATCGGTGCCAAGCGGCTCTCGCGGGAGTTCGGCGATTCGCTCGAAGCGGCGAACGCGCGCGAGCCGCTGCCGTTCACGTTCGACTATCGCTTCGACGCGCCGGGGCACCCGCTGCAGTACTACTGCCGCGCCGATCACTACAACTACGCGCGCTACGGCATTCCGGCGGTCGCGCTCTCACGCGGCGAGCATCTCGATTATCACCAGGTGACCGACGAGGCGCAGTACATCGACTACCCCGATCTTGCGCGCGTGACGAAGATGGTCTACGCGGCGGCGATGGTGATCGCGAACATGGAGCACCGGCCAAAACTCGACGCGCCGAAGCCGACGGATCCGCACGTGCAGTGCCGGCAGTGAGTTGAGGGGTGGCCGGCGCGTGTCCGGCTTGCTCCGATGCAGTTGCGCGGGTGCCGCGGTCGATGCCGCGGCACCCGCGTTCGCTTACGGCACGGGGCCTTTCGGCTTGCGATCCTTCATCAGCCGCTCGATCGCCGCCGGCTCCACTGGCAACGTCGCCGAGAGATTCTCGACATTCGTCGGCGTGACGAGATACACGCTCTCGATGCGGATGTACACGTGCTCGTCCGGGATCGTGAGCGCCGGCTCGAGTGAGAACACCATCCCCGGCTGGAGCACGTCGTACGGCACCGCGGCGTCGTGCGTCTCGAGACCGATCATGTGCCCGAGCGATGCGGCCTGCCGCGTGCGGTAGCTCGCCACCATCCGTTCGGCGGCCGCCTTGACCTTCGCGTCGGTGAAGGTGAAGTGCGCCATGATGGAGTCCATCTGCACGAGTGCGTTCTTGATGACGTCCTTCGGCGCCATGCCGGGGCGCATCGCGCTCTCCACGGTCTGGTAGATGCGCAGGTAGATGGTGTACATCTCGCGCTGCCGCGCCGTGTAGACGCCGTTCACCGGGAACTGCCGCGTCACATCCGACTGGTAGTACTTGTAGTCGGGCGCGTAATCGACGAGCACGAGGTCGTTCGCGCCGAGTTTCGCGCTGTTGCCGTGATAGTGCGGCCACGCGGCGTTGGCACCGGTCGCGACGAGCGGAAAGTAGGCCTCCCCCTGCGAACCGGCGTTCTTGAACTCGAAGCTTGCTGCGGCCGCAAGCTGGTATTCGTATACGCCCGGCTGCGCGGCGCGCATCGCGGCCGCGAGTCCCGCCTGCGCGATGCGCGTCGATTCGCGGATCACGCGGATCTCGGCCGGGCTCTTGATCATGCGCAACGCGTCGATCGTGGGGTCGAGATCGAGCACTTCACGGCCGCCGCCGAACGCCTGCAGTTTGTCGATGAGCACGCGCTCGCGGCTCGGGCGTCCGTCGAGCGGGTCGAGCGCGTTCTCGCGGTCGAATCCCGTGGACTGCTCGCGCGCGCCGGCGTTCCGCGATTCACCGCGGTACGGCGCGGAGAACTTGCGGCCGCCGCGGCCGAGCCGGTCGAGCACCGCGATCATTGAATCACGCGGCAGCACCTGCTCCACGCCGGTCACGATGCGCGCCGTGTCGCCGGCCACGAGCATCGGGCCTTCGGAGTTCGCGAGCCGGTAGCTCGACGGCAGGAACAGCGTGGACTGCTTTGATTTGCCGTCGATGAGCAGCACGGCGCGCGGCACTTCCACGCCGGTGAGGTAGAAGAACTGCGCATTCTGCCGGAAGGCCACGTAGCCCGGCCACTCGGCGGACCCCTGGATGACGGCGACGCCGTCGCCGAGTTTGTCCATCACCTTCGCGCGCCGCGCGGCGTACTCCGCGGGCGGGAACACGTCGGCAAAACCCTGCGGCTGCGGCTGGGCGCCGGCGAGCGGCGTGACGAGGCACAGCGCGAGAAGCGCGAGAGCGAAGCGTTGCATCGAGAACACCTCCAACGGGGGGAACGGTCGGCGGCTATGCCTTGCCGAGCGTTTTGGCGAGTGCGGTCGCCGCGCGCGACGCGAGACCGTAGATCGAAAGCTGGGGATTCGCGCCGATGCTGGTGGGGAAGAGCGAACCGTCGATGACAGAGACGTTGTCCACGTGGTGCAGCCGTCCGTGCGAATCGGTCACACCGCGCGTGTCGTCGGCGGCCATGGCACAGCCGCCCATCACGTGCGCGCTCACGACCTTTGCCTGCGGCGGTTTCATCTCGAGCGCCGCGATCTGGGCCTTGGCCGCGGCGAGCGTGCGCACCGGCGTGCCCTTCTCGTGGAACGGCGCGACGATCTGCGCGCCGGCCGCGAACTGGATCTCCGCCATGATCGCCATCGCGCGGCGGAGGCCCTCCATCACGTAGCGCGAGAGCGGATAGTCGAGCACCGGCGAGCCGTCATCGCGCAGCTGTACCGTGCCGCCCACGCTCTCCGGATGGAACCCGTCGCGCGTGAGGGCGATGAGCACGTGCGCGTTGCGCAGTCGTTTCATCCAGCTCGCGTGGTCCGCGCCCATCCCGATCATCGAGGACGCGATGAGTACCGGATGCATGGGCGGCACTTCGAGCTTGAAGCCGATGAAGCCGTCGTTCGGATCCACCTCGTTCCAGTGGTCCGAGTAGATGGACTGCGGCGCGCCCGAGTAGCCGTCGATGGTGCGGTCGAAGAGCGACGGTGAGATGGTGACGGGATGCAGTAACGTGCGTGTGCCGATCAGCCTGTTGGGGTCGGGTGCCTTGCTGCGCAGCAGCAGCGCCGGCGTGTTGATGGCGCCACCCGCGAGCACGATGTGCGTGGCGCGCACGCGCACCGCGTCGCGCTGGCGCTCGAAACCGTCCTTGCCCATCAGCGTGACGACGATCTCCGTCGCCTTGCTTCCGGTGAACGTCAATCGTTCGGCGCGCGCGTTGTACAGCAGTTCGGCGCCTTTGTCGAGCGCGGCGGGGAGCGTGGTGACGAGCATCGACTGCTTCGCGTTCGTCGGGCACCCCATGCCGCAGTAGCCGAGGTTATAGCAGCCGTTGACGTTGCGCGGGATGATCTGCGACGCGATCCCCATCTTCGCGAGACCGTCGGTGAGCAGTTGGTTGTTCACGTTGGGCGGCACGGCCCACGGCGCGATGTGCAAACGCTGCTCCATGCGCTCCCACCAGGGCGTGAGTTCCTCGACGGTGAGGTCGGTGAGTCCATACTGCTGCTGCCAATACGAGAGCGTCGTGGCCGGCGTGTGGAAGCTCGACGTCCAGTTCACCACCGTCGTTCCGCCGACGGTACGTCCCTGCATGATGTTGATGCCTTTGTCCTTCGTCTTGCGCGAGGCGCTTTCCTGATAGAGCGTCGGATACGCCTCCGACTCCTTCATATG
>CAIRBD010000024.1 GCA_903876745.1 uncultured Gemmatimonadota bacterium | reverse complement strand
GGGCCGCGCGCGAACCACTTCTCGACCTCGGCCGATTCGTCGCGGCCGCCGCTGATCATCGCGTACAGCCGGAAGTCGAGCTGGCCCGCCTTGCCGAGCTCCTCGTAGATGTCGAGCACGGTGGCGCTCGCGCCCGCGTCGTGCACTCCGGTGAGCCCCCAGCGCTGGGCTTCGGTGATGGCGGCACGTATCTGCCGCTTTTCGTCGGCGCGAGAGGTGGCCGGCATCACGCGACCGACGAGGGCCATGGCGTTGTCGACGAAGACGCCGGCGGGCGCGCCCGCGGCGTTCCGCTCGACGTGGCCGCCGGCCGGATCCTTGGTGGCGGCGGTGAGCTTTGCCGCGTCCATCGCCGGCTTATTGGCGAGGATGGCGTGTCCGTCCACCCGCTCGAGTACCACCGGATTGTTGGGGATGGCGGCGGTGAGTTTGTCGTGCGTGGGGAAGCGCGTGTCGCCCCAGCGGTTCTGGTCCCAGCCGCGTCCGGTGATCCATTGCCCCGGGGCGGCGGTCTTGGCGCGCGCGGCGACGCGCGCGATGATCTCGTCGTAGCTCGACGCGCCGGTGAGGTCGACGATCGCGAGCGCGCTGCCGAGCCCCGACACGTGGCCGTGCGCATCCACCATCCCCGGGATGACGGTGCGTCCGCCAAGGTCGACGACGCGCGTCTGGGGGCCGCGCAGCGCGAGCGCGCCGCGGGTGTCGCCCACGAAGGCGACGCGTCCCCCGCGCACGGCGAGCGCGTCGGCGAGCGGGTGCGCGTCGTCGACCGTGTAGATGCGGGCGTTCGTGACGATGAGGTCGGCCGGCGGCGCGGGCTGCTGGGCGGCGAGCGGTGCGGCGAGGAAAGCGGCGAGGAGGAAGCGCGTGCGCATCTCTGTCCCGGGTATGTGAGGAATCCCTGCAAGTTCGCGCCGTCCTCACGTGCCGTAAAGTCGTGACGATGGCGTGGCGGGCGGTGGATGGCGTGCGGCAGGCGGCGGGCGTATCGTCCGGCATGCTCATCGAGCTCTTGGTCGCGGCGCTGCTGGCGGGTATGCACGCGTTCGCCGCACGCCCCGTGGTCATCGCGCACCGCGGCGCCTCGGGGACGGCGCCCGAGCACACGTTCGCGTCGTACGATCGCGCCATCGCGATGGGCGCCGATTACATCGAGCAGGACCTGCAGATGACGAGCGATTCCGTGCTCGTGGTGATGCACGACCCGACGCTCGATCGCACCACCCGCGGCACGGCCGCCGACTGCACGGGCAAGGTCATCGAGCACACGCTGGCGCAGGTGATGCGCTGCGATGCGGGCGCGTGGTTCAACGAGCGGCAGCCCGCACTCGCGAACGCGGCGTACGTCGGCGCGCGGGTGCCGACGCTCGAGGAGCTGTTCGTCCGCTACGGGACGACGACGAACTACTATCCCGAGACGAAGAACCCCGCCGACGCGCCCGGCATGGAGCGCCGGCTCGTCGCGCTGATCCGTCGGTACCATCTCATGCCCGGCGAAGCGCCGCGCGGGCGCGTGGTGGTGCAGTCGTTCAGCGAGCCCAGCCTGCGGCTGGTGCATGCGATGGCGCCCGACCTGCCGCTCATCCAACTGATGAACCAGCGCGTGCCGGCCGCCTCGCTCGACTCGGCGTTCGCCTCGATCGCGACGTACGCCGACGGGGTCGGGCCCGACCGGAAACTCGTCGACAGCCTGTTCGTGGCGCGCGCGCACGCGCACTGCCTCGCGATCCACCCCTATACGGTGGACGACGAGGGCGAGATGCGCCGGTTGCTGACCCTCGGTGTGGACGGTCTGTTCACGAACCACGCCGACCGGATGCGCGCGCTCGTGCCGGGGGTGCCCGCGCCGATGACGCGCTCCTGCTCAGAGGGGCGCTGAGCCGCCCTCGTCGAGTCCGGCGGTGGCGCGAAGGTCGCGCAGGAACTCGATGGCGCCGCTGTGCAGCACCACGTCGCCGAGTTCGCGGCCGTCCTTGAGCGTCGCCCGCGGCAGACCGATGAACTTGCCGCAGGCTGCGATGACGTCCGAGAGGCGCTGCTGCGGCGCGGCGGCGAGGAAGCCGCGCACGGTGTGGCCGCCAAGGAGTACGACCTCGACGGGCCGCTCCTCGGTGCCGATCCCGCTCGTGCCGCCGACGGCGATCGCACCATCCGGCGCCGAGGCCATCACGATGTGTTCGGCCTGCGCGATGATGTGACCCGGCGGCTCATCGAGCCGCGGTCGCCGTGCGCGGGTGACGTTGAACCAGCCGCCGCGGCGCGTGTTGAGGTACTGCACCAGCGTCTGTTCGTCGCCGATGTGGATCCACCCCTCGATGACGGTGGAGTCCCGCAGCACGAGATTCAGCCGGCGCGGGGTCGGCTTGGCGCGGCTCGTGAGCGTGGGACCGGTCATTCGATGGAGTTCCTCGAAACGCGGATGGAGACCAGGGCGGATGGCCGATCGGAGGGTACGGCGGAACGGCGATCGCCGCCGTGACGCGAGTCACGACCCAGCGGCCGCTGTGAATAGGACGAGCCGGAGGTCGATTCGATAACGTCCGGGGCGGACCGGTGCCCGTCCCGAGGGAGGTTATACTGGTAGATCGTTCGGGCGGCGCGTCGCCCGTCGTCACCACCGAGGCCCCGTGCTCCGACTCCGCCACCTCGTGCCGGTCGCCTGTGCGACGGCCATCGCGACCGCCGCGTTCGCGCAGGGACGCGACAGCCGCGCGCCGCTCCGGTCC
>CAIRBD010000023.1 GCA_903876745.1 uncultured Gemmatimonadota bacterium | reverse complement strand
TCGTCGACGACGATGCGAAACTCGTGCGCGGCGGCGAGACCAAGCCGGGCACCAACGAGTGGAAGATCGGCACGTTCTACATGAGCTGCCTCGACACCGCGGCCATGGAGAAGGCCGGCGCCAAGCCCATCAAGCCGCTGCTCGACGCCGTCGCGGGCGTGAAGACGACCGACGACGTGGTGAAAACGTTCGGCATGCGCGGCGCGGGTGGCGGCGGCGGGCGCGGCGGCGGCGGACTGGCCCCGTTCTCGCTCGGGCCGTCCACGGACCCGCGCAACAGCAAGATGGTGATCGTCTCCGCCAACCAGGGCGGGCTCGTGCTCAACCGCGAGGATTATCTCGGCACCAACGACCGCGCCGTGAAACGCCGCGCGGACTACACGGAGCACGTCGCGCGCTCCTTCGCGCTCCTCGGCGCGTCCGACGCACAGGCGAAATCCGACGCCGGCACGGTGCTCGCCCTCGAGACCGCGCTCGCCAAGGTGTCCATCCCGCAGGCCGACATGCGTGACCCGAACTCCACCTATCACAAGATGGCGCTCGCCGAGTTCGGCGCGATGACGCCGCACGTGGACTGGGCGCGGTACGTGAAGCAGCAGGGCGGGAAGAACGTGACCAACGTGAACGTGCGTACGCCCTCGTACTTCACGGCGCTCGACTCCCTGCTCCCCGCCACGCCGGTCGACGCGTGGAAGCTCTACCTGCGCTGGCACGTGGTGAACGGCGCGATGGGTTCGCTCGGCTCCGCGTTCCGCGCCGAGGCGTTCCGTTGGCAGCAGGTCACGAGCGGGGTACAGCAGGAGGAAGCGCGCGTGAAGATGTGCGCCGCCTCGACCAGCGCCGCGCTCGGCGAAGCCGTGGGGCAGGACTGGGTGAAGCGCAACTTCACCCCCGAAGCCAAGGCACGCGCCACCAAGATGGTGGACAACCTCGTCTCGGCGCTGCGCGAACGCATCACCGGGCTCGACTGGATGAGCGAGGCCACCAAGGTGCAGGCGGTCGCCAAACTCAATGCCTTCCTCCGCAAGATCGCGTACCCGGATAAGTGGCGCGACTACTCGACGCTCGCCGTCGGCAACGGTTCGTACTACGACAACCAGCGTGTGGTGGGCGAGTGGAACTCGGAGCGCAGCTGGAAGCGCGTCGGGCACGCGCCCGACCGCGCCGAGTGGAGCATGACGCCGCCCACGGTGAACGCGAGCTACAGCTCGTCGCTCAACCAGATCCAGTTCCCCGCCGGCATCCTGCAGCCGCCGTTCTTCGACCCCAAAGCCGACGACGCCGTCAACTACGGCGCCATCGGCGCCGTGATCGGCCACGAGATGACGCACGGCTTCGACGATTCGGGCCGCCAGTTCGACGCCGCCGGCAACCTGCGTGACTGGTGGACGCCGGAGGACGCCGCGAAGTACAAGACGGCGGCGCAGCTCGTCGTGGAACAGTTCAACGGCTACACCGTCGTCGACTCCGCATCGCACGTGAACGGCCGCCTCACGCTCGGCGAGAACATCGCCGACCTCGGCGGTCTCACCGTCGCCTACTTCGCGCTGCAGAAGGCACTCGGCGCCAAGCCGCGCACGAAGATCGACGGCTTCACACCGGACCAGCGCTTCTTCCTCGCGTGGGCGCAGATCTGGCGCGGCCTGTCGCGCCCGGAGGCGGAGTTGCAGAACCTCAAGACCAACGCGCACTCACCCGGCAAATGGCGCGTGGACGGACCGCTCGCGAACATGCCCGAGTTCCGCGCGGCGTTCTCCTGCAAGGAAGGCGATGCGATGGTGCGCCCTGAGAACCTGAGGGCGCGCATCTGGTGAGTGCGCCAGCCCCAGCAGCCGAACCCGAACGCCGCGGTGACGTCGCGCTCTATGGCGCCGTCGCCGCGTTCGTCGCCCTCTGGGCGTTCAAGCTCTACGTCACTTGGGGGGCTTGGGGCGACCTGACTGTCGATACCGGGCACGAGATGTACGTGCCGACGATGCTCGCGCAGGGCAAGATGCTGTACCGCGACATCTGGTTCATGTACCCTCCCGCTGCTCCGTACATCAACAGCGTGCTGTTCCGGCTCTTTGGCGCGCACCTCAACGTGATGTACGCGGCGGGGGCGGTCTCCGCGCTGCTCTCGTCGGTGCTGATCTTCCTCGCCGGGCGGCGCTTCACCTCGGCGATGGTCGCGTGGTCCGCGGGCGCTGTCATCCTGATCGACGGATTCGAACCGTCGATCTTCTCATTCCCGCTTCCGTACAGCTTCTCCGCCGTCTACGCCTGCCTCGTCGGATGCCTGTTCCTTTGGCTCATCGTGCACGCCGCCACGGAGTCGCGCGGCGGTTGGACCGTCGCAGCGGGGATGGCCGCGGCGGTTGCCGCGTTGCTGAAACCGGAGTTCGGTGTGGCCTGCTACGTCACGCTCGCGTTGCTCGTGGCGTCCCGCGCGTGGGTGGAGCGTTCGTGGAGCCGGTTCCGGGCGGATGTCGTCCGCACGCTGCCGGGCGTCGTCCTCTGCCTCGCCGTCATCGGCTGGATGATCTCGATCCGCGGGTTCGAATTCATCACGCAGGAGAACTTGGTCAACTGGCCGACGTCCCATTTCATGCGGACCGTCGGCAAGACCTACCTCGCGCTGAGCGGTTTCACGCTCTCGCCGAGTGCGTTCTTGTTGGCAGCACGGCGCACCATCCCGCTCGAGGCCGTGACCGGCGCCATCTTGTGCGTGGTCTGGTGGCCTCACCGATGGGTGAAGCGGCTCGTCGTCGTCTCCGCCGTTGCCTGCGCCGCGATGGTTGGCATCCTCGTGACGATGGATGCGTCGCATCTGCTCGGCGCGCTGTCGTCGGAGTTGTTCTTCCCGCCCGATATGGTGCTCTACGTGGTGATCGCGACCGCGGTCGCGTGGGTGCTGTTCGTACGCGCGCAGCGCGTCGGCCGCGCACCGAGCCCGGTCGTGCCGCTCGTGTTCACCTTCGCGGGACTCGTGGCGTTCCGTCTCCTCATGGGCATGCGCGCCGGCTCGCACGCGATCTACTACAACGGGCCGGTGGTGCTCGCGTTCCTCTTTCTCTACGCGCAGCTACTCTCGGCGCCGGGGCGTTCCCGACGCTGGGTTCGCATCGCCCAGGGGCTCGTGTGCGTCGGGTGCCTCGCGACCGTCGAGTACCGCGCGCTCGGCGAGGAAGCGGACGCCCGCGACAACGTGCCGCTCGTCACGACGCGAGGCACCATCCGTGTCTCACCTGAGATGGCTGAGAACTACACCGCGGCCATCCGCTTCATGCGCGAGAAGGCCGCGGCCGGCGAACAGGTGCTCTCACTGCCCGAGGACACGAGCCTCTATTTCCTGTCCGAGACCGAGTGCGCCACGCGTGTGTACCTCACGACGCCTGGCGTCATCGCGCCCGGAAAGATGACCGACGAGTACATCCGTGAAGTGGAGCGAACGCCGGTACGCTACTTGCTCTGGTCGAACCGCCGCTTCCCCGAGTACGGCGTTCCCGAGTTCGGCACGGACTTCAACCGCGAACTCGGTGACTACTTCCGCTCGCACTATCACCCGGTGGGGCCGCTGCTCCCTCCGTCGGCCGAGGAGCGCGCGTGGACGGCCGTGGTGTGGGAGCGCAACACCGCCACGGCCACCCGGTAGCTTCTACGGCGCGTCCGGCATCCGGCGCAGCTCGAGCCGGCTCGGCTGCGCCGGCGCGTGATACACCCGCATCGTCGCCGTCTTGAAGTCGCCCGGCTTCGCCTCGAAGATGTTCGGCACGAACGTCTGCGGATTGCGATCGACGTGCGGGAACCAGCTGCTTTGGATCTGCACCATGATGCGGTGCCCGCGCTTGAACGTGTGGTGGATGGACGGCATCTCGAACTTCACCGAATCCGCCTTGTTGGGCACCATCGCCGAGGGCTTGTCCCACGAGCGGCGATACCGCGCGCGGAACGGCTCGCCGCGCACCAGTTGCTGGTAGCCGCCCACGGTGAAGCCGGTTTGGTCGCCCGGCCAGTTCGACGCGGTATCGGGGAACACGTCGATCAGCTTCACGATGAAATCCGCGTCGCTCCCCGACGTGCGCACGTGCAGCACCGGACTCACCGGCCCGGTGAGCGTGATGTCCGATGTCAGCACATCGGTCTGGTAGGTGAGCACGTCCGGACGCCGCGACGCGAACCGCTGATCAGCCGTGATGTAATCGCGCGGCATGCCGTTCCCCTCGATGCGCTCCACCACCGGCACCGGCTTGGCCGGGTCGCTCACGTACTCATCGAACGCCGCGCCGCTCTTGGGCGGCGTGAATGAGAGCTTGCCACCGGCCTGCGGATACAGCGCCACGGGCGTCGCGGTCTTCGGCGGCCACGTGTCGTAGCGGTCCCACACGTCCCCGCCCGTACGGAACACGAGCACGCCCGGCAGCTTGGGATCGGGCGCGCCGGCCAGATAGTGCGCGAAGAACGGATACTCCACCGAGTCGCGGTAGAACGGACCCGTCTTGTACTTCCAGCGCAGCGTGCCAAGCACGTCGTCGTCGCCGCGGCTCCATCCACCGTGCGACCACGGCCCCATCACGAGCCGGTTATCGGCGCCGGGGCTCTGCTTGGCGATGCTGCCGTACACCCACCACGGCCCGTGCAGGTCCTCGGTGTCGTAGAAGCCGCCGACCGTCAGGAACGCCGCCGTGATGTCGTGCAGGTGCGGACGCACGTCGCGCGCTTTCCAGAACGCGTCGTACGTGGGATGCGTCAGGAGGTTCTGCCACAGCGGCGCCGTCGCGGAGTCGAGTGACGCGCGCGTGCCCGGCCCGATGGGGCCGAGCGCGAGGTACGTGCGATACGCATCGTTGCTCGCCGCCGCACTCGCGTAGCGCGCGTCGGGGCCGGGTTCGTTGCGCGGCGTGCGGCCGAAGCCCGAGTAGAAACTGAAGTTGTGCGCGAGGAGGAACGCGCCGCCGTGAAAGTTGTCGTCGCCCATCCAGATGTCGGTCATCGGCGCCTGCGGCGAGCACGCAGCGAGTGCGGGATGGCGCGAGAGGCAACTCACCGTGGTGAAGAAGCCAGGATACGACGTGCCGTAGATCCCCACCTTCCCGTTCGTCGGCAGGTTCTTCACGAGCCAGTCGATCGTGTCGAACGCGTCGGTCCCTTCGTCCACGTCGGTCGGCTTCTCGTGCTTCTCGAGGATCGGCGTCATGTCGCGGAACGTGCCCTCGGAGAAGTACCGCCCGCGCACGTCCTGATACACGAAGATGTAGCCGTCGTCCACCCACTTCCGGTTCCCCGACGGGCCGAGCGCCGCCTTGTAGTCCGCGCCGTAGGGCGACACGGAGTACGGCGTACGCGACATCAGCACCGGATAGCGGCGCGTCGTGTCCCTCGGCGTGTAGATCGACGTGAACAGCTGCACGCCGTCGCGCACGCGGATGCGCACTTCGCGTTTCGTGTAGCGCTCCTTGATGCGCGCCGCGAGCGTCGGATCGGGCCCGACCGGCGCCTGCGCCGGCAATGCGGTGGCGAGGAGGATGGCGGCAAGAACGGCGAGGTGTCGGCGCATGGGATTCCCGGCGTGGAGGACGGGGTCAACCGTACGCCCGCCGCGAACGCCCGGCAATCGCGAGTCACATGCTGCACGGTTATTCCAGGCCGGCACGACGCCAGCTCCGCTCGCGAGCCACCCGCGCCCGTTTGCAGTACATTCTCGGCGAACACGCCGTCCGCGCCGCGCCTCCGACACATTCGCCGTCTCGTCGCGTCATCCTCACGGGCCACGACCATGTCATCGCTCCGATCCTGCCTCCTCTCGTGCGCCGTGCTCCTCACGGGTGCCGCCTCGACGCTCTCGGCACAGCGCGCCGAGATCTCCATCGACCCCGCCGTGGCATCCGGCGCGATGACGGGAAGGATCTACCTGTTCCTCTCCACCACCGACGCGCGCGAACCGCGGCTCGCCGGAGGTTCGTACGGCGGCAGCGTGCCGTTCTTCGGCGCCGATGTCGAGGCGCTCAAACCGGGCGCGGCCGCCACCATCGACGCCAAGACGCTCGGCTACCCGTACGAGAGTCTCTCGCAGGTGCCCGCGGGCGAGTACTACGTGCAGGCGCTGATGAACGTCTACACCAAGTTCAACCGCGCCGACGGCCACGTCATCTGGGTGCACAACGACCAGTGGGAGGGGCAACGCTTCAACACGTCGCCCGGCAACCTCGTCAGCGACGTGCAGAAGGTGACCATCGACCCCAAGTCGCGCACGCCGATCAAGCTGACGCTCACCAAGAAGCTCCCTGATGTGACCGTGCCCACCGACACCCGCTGGGTGAAGCGCATCAAGATCAAGAGCGAGATGCTCTCGAAGTTCTGGGGACAGCCGATGTACATCGGCGCGACGGTGCTGCTGCCCAAGGGCTTCGACCAGGAACCCGCGCGCAAGTACCCGGCGATCTACATCCAGGGGCACTTCGGACTCGGCGCGCCATTCGGCTTCACCGAAACGGCGGGTGACGGGCGCGGCCGTGGCGGGCGCGGCGCCGGCGCGCCAAGTCCCTTCGGCAACGCGCCCACTTCCGCGCGCGAGCCGGGCGATCAGTTCGCGGCGCACTGGACAGCCGACGACTTCCCGCGGTTCGTCGCCATCACCTGGCAGCATCCCACGCCGTATTACGACGATTCGTACGCGGTGAACTCCGTGAACAACGGCCCGTATCAGGACGCGCTGCTCAAGGAGCTGGTGCCGCTGCTCGAGAAGCAGTTCCGCCTGCTGCCCGAGGCGAACGCGCGCTTCCTCACCGGCGGTTCGACCGGCGGTTGGGAATGCGCTGCGTTGCAGATCCAGCGTCCGGATTTCTTCGGCGGCGGATGGTGCCTGTATCCCGACCCCGTCGATTTCCGTCGCAACCAGCTCGTCGACAACTACGCCGACACGAACGCGTTCATCCCCAATCAGAGCGCCCCGCCCATCCCGGAGCGCTACATGATGCGCACCGCCGAGGGACAGCCGCAGGTCACGCAGCGGCAGATGAGCCAGCTCGAGGCGGTGCTCGGAAGCCGCGCGCGCAGCGGGCAGCAGTTCGACGCCTGGGATGCGGCCTACGGCCCCATCGGCGCCGACGGCTATCCAGTGCGCCTCTGGGACCGCCGCACCGGGCACATCGACAAGACCGTCGCCGCGTACTGGCGCGACAAGGGCTACGACCTCACGGCGAACATGAAGACGAACTGGCCCACGATCGGTCCGTCGCTCGCCGGCAAGATCCACATGTACGTGGGCGATATGGACAACCACTACCTCAACCTCGCCGTCTACATCATGGAGGAGGAGGCGTCGAAGCTCACCAACCCCAAGGCGAACTTCGTCTTCGAATACGGCCGGCCGATGAAGCCCCACGGGTGGCAGCCGATGACCAACGCTCAGATGGTGCGGATGATGGACAAATTCCGCGCGGAGCATCGCACGCAGCCGTGAGGCCGGCCGCGAGAAGTCTTGACCGTGTAGATTGCAGTACCACTGCCGCGCCGAGTGCGGCCGCTCCACCACGACAACCCGCGCGACGACGCGCACACCACATGACCACGACCTTCCTCCGTTCCGCCGCCGCGACCGTCGCGTTCGTCGCGACACTCGCCTCCACCGCCACCGCGCAGAGCGGCAAGGACTACGGTAAGGCGCTCACGCTCAAGGCCACGACGCCGATCTCCGCCATCCTCAAGGATCCCAAGACGTACGACGGCAAACGCGTGCAGGTCGAGGGGCTGATCGTCGAGGTGTGCGAGGAGCGCGGCTGCTGGATCCGCATCGCGAGCGACAAGGAGTTCGAGTCGATCCGCTTCAAGGTCGAGGACGGCATCATCACCTTCCCGATGGAGGCGAAGGGTAAGCTCGTCGTCGCCGAAGGCGTCGTCTCCGTCAAGCAGCTGACCCGCGAACAGGCCGTGGCGCAGGCGCGTGAAGCGGCCAAGGAACGGGGCACGCTGGCCAAGTTCGATCCCGCCCGCGTCAAAGGTCCGGTGACCGACGTGCAGCTCACCGGAGACGGCGCGCGGATCAAGTAGTGCCGGTCGCGAAGCAGCGCGCCGCGATCCCGTGGCGGCGGTGGAGCATCGCGCTCCACCGCGACATCGGCTACCTCGCCGTCGCCCTCACGATCGCCTACGCGATCTCGGGGCTGGCGGTGAATCACCTCGCCGACTGGAATCCGAACTACCGCATCACCAAGACGTTCGCGACGATCGCGCCGATCTCGGCTCAGACGAGCCCCGAGATCGTCGCGCTGGCCGTGGAGCGCCTGCAGCTCACCGCGGCGCCGGCGAAGAGCTTCCGCCCCGACCCGCAGACGCTGCAGCTGTTCTACAAGGCCAAGGTCTACCACGTCGACCTGCCCACCGGCAACGTGATGATCGAATCGAACGTGCCGCGCCGCGTGCTCTACGAGATGAACCAGCTGCATCTCAATCAGCCGAAACGCGTGTGGACCTGGGTCGCCGACGCGTTCGCCCTCGCACTCATCGTGCTCGCCGTCACGGGGCTGTTCGTGCTCAAGGGACGCCTCGGCATCACGGGGCGCGGCGCATGGCTCACCGCGCTCGGCACGGCCGTTCCCCTCGGGTTCTGGCTGCTGTACCTGCGCTGAGAACGAGCCGGGGCGCCGCTACCGCATCACGTGGTACAGCGTGGGCGCGCCCTGCTCGAGGAACACCTCGGTGAGCTTCATGTAGGGCACGGTGCACTTGCGATCGCCCGCCGTCTCGCCGTAGCGGCCCAGGGTCACCGCGGTCTGCTCCACGCGCTCCACGATCCACAGGTCCCCGCCGCAGCGCGCGTCGCGCACCAGCGTGTTCGCCTTCTGCAGTCCCTCGAAGAAGCTTCGATACTTCATCTCGGCCACGTACGGCACGTCGAGACGCTTGATCCCCACCATGCCGACTTTCTCTCCGCCGGCCGGTGCGGCCGTCGCCGTCGCAGCGGATGTCGCCGTGGATGTCGCCGCGCCGGCGCTCGGCGCCGCGCCGGTTGCGGGCGCGGGCGTCTGCGCGGCACACGCGGCGACGCCCAGCGTCGCGATCACGGTGTGGATGGCTCGGAGCATCGATCGCATGTCAGCCCTCGTCGGTTGACGTCGTGTGTCTGGTTCACTGTGCGTGCCGGCATGAACGCCGCACGCTGAGTTCTCGCCTGTTGTCCGGCGGAACGCAACGGTCGGTCACCGGGTGCGGCGGTACTCCGCCGCCATCGCGCCGCGCGTCGGTCCGCTGCAGATTCCAAGGATGCGAAAACTCCTCCTTGCACTCACCCTCGCGCTGGCCTGCCGCTCCCCCGAGCCCGCCACGCCCCCCGTGGATCGCGGATTCCATCCCGAGTGGTCGAAGAACGCCGTCATCTACGAAGTGAACGTCCGGCAGTACACACCGGAAGGCACCTTCAACGCGTTCGCCAAGGAACTGCCGCGACTCAAGGCGCTCGGCGTCGACATCCTCTGGTTCATGCCCATCCAGCCCATCGGCAAGCTGAACCGCAAGGGAACGCTCGGCAGCTACTACTCGATCGCGAACTACACGGGCATCAACCCCGAGTTCGGCACGCAGGCCGACTTCAAGGCGCTCGTCGATGCCGCGCACGCGCAGGGGACGAAGGTCGTCCTCGATTGGGTCGCGAATCACACCGCCTTCGATCACCCCTGGACGAAGGACCACAAGGATTGGTACACGCTCCGCCCCGACGGCTCCATCTCGCGCGCCATCGACGACAAAGGGAAGGAGACCGACTGGACCGACGTCGCGCAGCTGAACTACAAGAACGCCGACATGCGCGCCGCGATGATCGGCGAGATGAAGTGGTGGCTCGACACCACCGGCATCGACGGCTTTCGCTGCGACGCCGCGGGGTTCATGCCGCGCGAGTTCTGGAAACAGGTCTCCGATGCGTTCCGCCCCTCGCGCCCGGGCTTCTTCATGCTCGCCGAGTGGGAGGATCCCAAGCTGCACGAGTCGTTCGACATGACGTACGGCTGGGGGCTGCACCACCTCCTCAACGACGTGTCGCAGGGGAAGAAGGGCGCCACCGACCTCGCGAAGTACTTCGCCACCGAGGATTCGGCTTACGCGCCCGGCGCGTACCGCATGGACTTCACCAGCAACCACGACGAGAACAGCTGGAACGGCACCGAGTTCGAGCGGATGGGCGACAATCACCTGCCGTCATTCGTGCTCAGTGCGACGGCGCAACGCTCGATGCCCCTCATCTATTCCGGCCAGGAAGCGGCGTTCAAGAAGCGGCTCCGCTTCTTTGACAAGGACACCATCGTCTGGACCGACACGACGCTCCGTGCGTTCTATCGCTCGACCATCGCACTCAAGCACACGCAGTCCGCCCTTGGGAACGGCCCGTGGGGCGCGCGTCAGGCGTTGCTCAAGCAGGACGGCGGCGAGCGCGTCTTCGCCTTCACGCGGACGCTCGGCGCGAACACGGTCGCGGTGTTCGTCAACTTCGACAGCACCGCCGCCTCGGTGAAATACGACGGCATGCCGCAACCGGGCGCCTTCGTCGATTGGTACAGCCACACCACGACGAACCTCGGGGCGGCCGGCACGGTCGAGATCCCCAAGCACGGCTACCGCGTGTTCGTCCGGGGCGCGACGAGTTCGAGCCCCTGACTGGCAGACCACCCCGCTCCCGCCGTAGGCTTTCCGTCTAATCCGCCGGACACGTCCCGCAGCGCCGGTCCATTCGAGGTATCCCGGTGATGCGCAGCCGCTTGTCGCGCACCACGTTCCTGATGGCGCTCGCCTTGGTCGCCGCGGCGGCGATCAGGGCGCGCCTTTCTTGGTCGTGATCTTGATGATGCCGAACTCGGCGGCCGGATCTGTGCTCTCGACCTTCGCCGCCGCGCCCTTGATCACGTTCACGGACTCGATCGACTCCGGCTTGAGCGCCCCAACGGCCTCCATCGTCGACTTCACACCGTCGAGGATCACCAAGCCGCGGAACGCCTCCTTCGCGTTGATCCGGCCCTCTTCAACCATCAGCTTCGACCTCTGAGGCCCGCGGCCGGCCGCCTCCGCCGGGCGCAGCGTGATCGCGATGATGGGGGCGCCACTCTCCATCGCCTTCTTGACGTCGATAGTGGCGATGCGCTCGGCCGGGATCGCCTTCGCCGTCGCTTCCGGCGTGATCACGCCGTTCACCGTATAGACCGGCACCGCACCTTCGGTGATCAGCTTCGTCTTCACCGCACTGCGTTCCGCCGACGCCACGTCCATCGACGCCACCTCGGCCTGTGTGGGCATCTTCGATTCGCACGCGGCAACCACCAGCACCGCGGCGAGCGCGACAAGCCCCGCCGATCGCGCGATGGTGAACCGGGAACGTGTGGTCTTCATGGCGAGCAGTCTCCGTTCGAGGTGAGTCGTGCGATCCGCGAGCGCGATCGCGCCGAGCTGGAAGCCGGCGCACTGGCCGGCGATGTCGATCAACAGCGATCCGTACCGTTGCCGCGGCACGTCGCGCCGCAGCACGCGCGCGTCGCAATCCAACTCCATGCCGAGCCGCAAGCGTGCGAGCATCCACCAGACCGCGGGATGCCACGGCAGCAGCGCCGCGACCAACCAGCCGCCGGTGAGCAGCCACTGGTCGCGCGCCGCGAGATGCTCGCGCTCGTGGGCCACTACCAACCGCTGATCGTCGTCACTGCGCGCGAGCAGCCAGCGCGGAAGCACGATCTCGGGCCGCGCGAGGCCGATCACGGCGGGACCGGCCTCGGGTGCGATGCGCACCGCCGTCCCCTGCACCGTCGCGAGCGGCCACGCGCCGC
>CAIRBD010000022.1 GCA_903876745.1 uncultured Gemmatimonadota bacterium | reverse complement strand
GCACCGAGCCGTCGGTCTGCACGGTTCCGCCCGCCGACACGCGCACGCCGTTCTTCACGTCGCCGCACGCACCGCCCGAGAACTTCGTCGCGGCGTCGGCGGCGATCTTCTTCGTCTCCACCGTGAACGTGATCGCGGGACAGGTTCCCGCGACGGCGCTCACCGTACCGGTCACGAGCACCGTGGGCGGCAGGGGCGGCGGCGCGAACATCACGCCGGTGGCCAACACCGTCCCGCCGGTCTGCGCCGTGCCGCCGATGGTCAGGCGCGCGCCGTTCTTCACGTCGGCGCAGGTGCCGCCGGAGTACTTCGTGGCCGTGCTCGCCACGATCTTCTTGCCTTCGAGCGTGAACGACACCGCGGGGCAACTCCCGGCGAGCGCACTCACCGTCCCCGTGATCACCGAGGAGGCGGTAGGCAACGTGCCGTAGGAGTAATCGGAGACCGTCGTGACGTCGGACGGCGCGACCGGCGACGTGTCGTGGCCTGATCCGCCGCAGGCGGCAACGAGAAGACTCACCGCGATCGCAGACAGACTCCGTGCGCAAGCATTCATGGGACGCGACTCCAGTGGCGTGGCACGCGGTTCCGAAGCGGAACGATCTCGACATGCACTGTCGTAAAACGATAACGTTTCCCGATCGCGGACGCGAGGCGGCAACCTATCGGTCGTGCCACCGTGTCCAATCGGGAGTGACGCGACGAACCACCCCGGGGGTACGACCGATCATGGACGGCGCCATCATCGTTGTTGCAGTCGCCAGCATCGCCGCCGCCTGCGGGACGGGCGGCGCGAGCCCGGCAGCGCCCCTGCCGCCCGGACACAACCTGCTCTTCGTGGGCAACAGCCTCACGTACACCAACGACCTGCCCGGCATGCTGCAGGCGCTCGCGGCGACCGACAGCTACGCCCTTCAGGTGCGCAGTCTCGCGCTGGCCGACCACGCCCTCATCGACTACGTGAAGGAGGGGAGCGTGCAGCCACTCATCGCGCAGGGTGGGTGGGAATACATCATCTCGCAGCAGGGACCCACCACGCTGCCCATCTGCCGCGACACGATGGTGATGGCCGTGCAGGAAGTCGACCGGCTCGGCCGGGCGATCGGGGCGCGTTCCGTGGTGATGATGTCGTGGCCCGCGGTCACGCGGCCGGGCGACCTTGCCGCCGTGCACACGTCGGCCCAGATGGCGGCGGTGACGGTCGGCGGCGCGTTCGCGCCCGTCGGCGACGCGTGGCAGAGCGCGATGAGCGCCGATCCCTCGTTGGTGCTGTACGGACCGGATGGCTACCATCCGAGCGCCGTCGGCACCTACCTCGCCGCGCTCGTTCTGTACGAGCAGGTCACGGGACGGGACGTGCGCGCGCTGCCGCCCGACGCGACGACCGTCGGCGTGCCGGGGCTGAGCCGTGATGCGGTGATCCGGCTGCAGAACGCGGCGCACCGCGCGAACGTGAACGCATTCGCGAATCCGGTGCCGGTGTGGGTGCCGGCAACGCCGCCGGTGCCTGGGATCACGTGTTAGGTTGGTTGGGGTACAGCCCGGGTACATGGTTGACAGAGTAGTCCGGGAACATGCTTTACACTCCTTCTAAACTGCATAGCGACTCCCTCTTGCGCGAGGTCGCTGATGCCTTGGTTGGAGACCGATTCGATGACCGAACGCTTGCGGTTTGTGCAGGACGCGTTGAGTGATCGCTTTTCCATGGCGGAAGTCTGTGCCCGCTACGGTGTGAGTCGACCGACGGGCTACAAATGGATCGCCCGCTACGCGGAGGAAGGGCGACGCGGCCTCAGTGACCGGAGTCGGGCGCCGCACTCGTGTCCGCATGCGCTCTCGACGAGCATGACCGAGCTGCTCGTGGCGACCCGGATCGCGCATCCGTTCTGGGGCGCGCGAAAGCTGTTGGTGGTGTTACGAGCCAAACATCCGCGCGTGCGGGAGTGGCCGGCCCCGAGCACGGTCGCGGATCTGCTCGCGCGCCGCGGGTTGGTGCAACAGCGCCGGAAGCGCCGGCCACCTGTGCACCCCGGCGTGATACCAGCGGTCGCGGAT
>CAIRBD010000021.1 GCA_903876745.1 uncultured Gemmatimonadota bacterium | reverse complement strand
CGTCGACGCCGCGATCGACGGGCTGCGCGCGGCGGTCGAGGGTGCCCAGCCGGACGTGCGCGTGCAGATGCAGAGCGCGCCCGCGTGGGCCGCGAACGCCCCTGCCGTGGACGGTGCGGTGTATCGTGCGGACGCGACCGATCCCGACGCTCCAGTGCTGGAGGTCGTGTGGCTCGAGGGGCGCGAAGGCATTCGCTTCCGCTACGCCGACGCCACCACGTTCCACGTGAGCGCCGACGGGCGTGCGGTGTGGGCCGCGTGGACGGCTCCGATGACGCTCGAGGACACGGTCGTCTATCTGCTCGGCCCCGTGCTCGGCTACGTGCTGCGCCGGATGGGGGTGTTGTCGCTGCATGCGAGCGCCGTGGTCGTGGACGGCCGGGCCGTCGCGTTCTGCGGCGCGCCGGGCGCGGGCAAGAGCACGACCGCGGCGGCGTTCTCGGCGCGCGGGTACGCGGTGCTCACCGACGACGTGCTCGCGCTGCGCGAGCGCGGCGGTGTGACGCTGGCATATCCGGCGTACAATCATCTGCGTCTGTGGCCCGAGGCCGCGCGCATGCTCGTCGGCGACGAAACGAAACTGCCGCTGCTCACGCCCACGTGGGAGAAGCGCGCGTTCTCGCTGCAGCATCACGGCGCGGGACTCGCCGCGGCGCCGGTGCCGCTCGGGGCGATCTTCCTGCTGAGGCCGCGCGAGGCGGCCGCGGACGCGCCGCGTGTCGAGGCGGCGGGCGGGGTCGATGCGTTCCTGCATCTCGTCGCCGAAACGTCGGCGAACTACCTTCTCGACCATGCGATGCGCGCGCAGGAACTCTCGATGCTCTCGCGGCTGATGGCCAGTGTGCCGCTGTGGCGCGCGGTGCCGCACGCCGATCCGTCGCGCCTCGACGCGTTGCTCGACGCGTTGCTCGACGCGTTGCTCGACGCCGTCCGGCGATAGCGTGGCGACCGCGTCGATGCCGGATGTGGGCACACGCGTCGAGTTCGATCTGCTGCGCGCGGCGGGGATGGCGGCGTCGGGCGCCGGCGCGGAGGGCGGGGCGGCGTTCCGCGCCACGGCGCCCACAGTGTGCGATTGGCTCGTCGTGCTCGAACACGCACGCGCGCATCGCATGCTGGCGGCGGTGGGTGTGCAGGTGGACGCGCTCGCGCCGGGTACGATGCCGGTGGACGCAGCGCGCGCCTGGGGTGCGGCGCGACTCGCATCGGCGGGGGCGGGGCTCGCGGCCGCGGCGGAACTCGCGCGGGTCGCCGCGCTGCTGCGCGCCGCCGGTGTGGAGCCGGTGGCATACAAGGGGCCCGCGCTGTCACTGGTCGCCTACGGAGAGTCCGGCGCCCGGCCGTCGACCGACCTCGATCTCGTGGTGCCCCCGGACGAATACCCGCGCGCGCGCAGCGCCCTGCTCGCCGCGGGATTCCGTTCGCGGCGGGGTTTGTCGCGCGTGCAGGAAGCGTGGGTGATGCACGGGCAGGGGCACGCGGACTTCGCGCGCGACGCCGACGCGGTGCCGTTCGTCGAGTTGCACTGGCGGTTCGCGGCGGAACGCCTGCCGTGGACGCTCCCCGTGCGCGACGTGCGCGCACGCGGCGTGCGGGTGCGCGTGGGCGGTGCCGACGTGATCGCGCCCTGCGCCGCGGATCAGGTGGTGCTCCTCTCGTGGCACGGCACGCGGCATCACTGGGCGCAGTTCGAGTGGCTCGCGTCGCTCGCCGCCATCCTGCGTCGGAGCGCGGTGGATGGTGATGCGGTGGACGGCGACGCGGTGCTCGCGCGGGCGCGCACGGCCGGCGGCGTGCGCGCGGTGCTCGTGGGCGTGGAGCTCGCGCGGCGAGTGCTCGACGCGCCGGTCCCGGCTGCGTTGTCGCGGGCGATGGCGCTCGATGCGCGCATCGAGCCGCTCGTGCGACAGGTCATCGCGCAGTGGTCGGACGCGGCGGCGTGGTCGGTGCCCGCGGAATCGGCATTCGAACGTGCGTGCCTCGAACGCCCGCGCGACGTGCTGCGCCGCGCCGCGGCGAGCGCGATGCTGCCGACGCTGCGCGAGTGGGAGTCGATGCGCCTGCCGGGTGTGTGGGCGCCGCTGTACGTGCCGCTGCGGCTCGGGCGGCTTGCGTGGCGCGCCGTGACGGGCGGCCGGGGCGACGCGTGACCAGCCGGCGCCGCGTGTCCATCCCGGGCTTCGTCGCCGCCATCTGGCGTCGGCGTCGCGGTGCGATGGCGCGTTCGCTGGTGCTGCTCGTCCTTTCATCGCTGACGGAAGGGGTGGGGCTGCTCCTGCTCGTGCCCATG
>CAIRBD010000020.1 GCA_903876745.1 uncultured Gemmatimonadota bacterium | reverse complement strand
GCGAGGCCTGGCAGATGGTGCCGTGCATGACATCGAACCCCGAGGATGCGCTCGCGTGGATCCGCCGCGGCGATTCTTTCGACCTCGCGCTCGTGGACCGTGCGATGCCGGTGATGGACGGCGCCGACTTCGCCGCGGCGGTGCGCCGGCTGCGGTCGAGCGCGGAGCTGCCGCTGTACCTGCTGTCGAGCACCGGACACGGCGACGAGGAACTCGGCAGCAAGGCGATCCTGTTCCAGGGGCGGCTGCAGAAACCGATCCGGCAGGCGCGATTGCTGCGCACGGTGCTCGAGGCGGTGAGTGCGGGGGAGGAGCGCGCGGCCGTGGCGGCGCCGGTGTGCAGCGCGCCGACCGGCGTGCCGTTGCGCATCCTCGTGGCCGACGACACGCCGACGAACCGGCTGCTGCTCTCGAAGTTCCTCGAGAAACTCGGCCACGCGTGCGTGACGGTGGTGAACGGTCGCGAAGCGCTCGATGCCGTGGAGCGCGCGCCCTACGACTTCGTCTTCATGGACGTGCAGATGCCCGAGATGGACGGGCTCGAGGCCACACGGCGGATCGTGGCCGCGTACCCTGCGGGCGAGCGGCCGGTTATCGTGGCCCTCACGGCCGAGGCGATGCAGGGGGACCGCGAGAAGTGCCTCGACGCGGGGATGGACGACTATCTCACCAAGCCCGTGCACATCGACGACGTGCGCGACGTGATCGCGCGGTGGCCCGCGCCTCGGGAGCGGCAGCCCGCGGCGGTCTGAGAGGGGGCGCCGCAAGTTCTCGCTCGCGCGGCGCCCGCGCGCGGTCAGGCGCGGAATTCCTTGGGCACGAGCAGTGACTCGATCCCCTCGTACACGGCGATGAGGTGGCGCACGTTCGACACGAAGTCGATCTGCGACACGTCGATCTCCAGCACGGGGCCGCGGTACCACCCGCTGGCGCGCAGGTTCGCAACGAAGTCGTCGTAGCGCGGGTTGAGCGCGGTCACGAGACGCAGCAATCCCTCGGGGATCTCGGCGTCGGCCGAGGCTTCCTCGGCGCGCTGCCGGTCGCGGATGTTGCGCACCAGGTACTCCACGGGGCTCTTGAGCAACACGAGCAGCCCGGGACGCACGAGCGGGCGGAACTCGCTGTCGAGGCGCCCGTCGATCACGCCGAGCGCTTCGGCGGTGAGGTACGGCACGTCCATGTCGCGGTGGAGCACCTCGCAGAACGCGTAGCGGTCGGCGAGCGGCGAGCCGTCGATGCAGGTGGACGACTGGAGATGCGGCATCGCCTGCAGCTGCATCTTCCGCAGGTCGAGGTATGCGTGCTGGATGTCGAGCGCCGCCTGTTCGAGGTGCTTGCGCGCGCCGAGCAGTTCGGCGCTGCCCGCGGGCTCGCGCTGCTGGCACACGATGAAGTCGTTGATGGCGCCGTAGTACCGGCCCAGCGTGCGCTTGGCCGAATGCTTGGCCGTGGCGAGGAGCGGGAAGAGCGACGCGTTGCTGGCGAGATGGTCCTCGAATCCTTCATCGGGCAGCTCGAAGAGGGCGTTCATCCCCGTGCTGTAGGCGAGCAGCTTGACGAGCGAACTCTTCCCCGCCCCGATGTTCCCCACGCAGGCGATGAGCGTCTGGTGCCGCGCGAGATACGTGAGCAGGCGCCGCTCGACGTTCGTGAGCCGGTTGGCGATCTCGTGGCGGCGGATGGTGGGATCCTCCACCACCTGCAGCACGCGGTCGTCGGCGCTCACGGGATGAGCTTCCGGGCCGCGACCATGCGGCGCACCTTCTCGCGGATGGTGCCGGCCGCGACATGCACGTAGTCGGGATGCTGATGCATGTCGATCTCGGCGGGGAGGATGACGATGTCGCTGTCGGGCGGGACGATGGCCAGTTCCTGGTATTTGCGCAGCGTGCCGCGCCAGTTGGCGGCGAGCTGTTCGTAGCAGCCGTGGATCTCGCGCAGGTACTGCTCGGTGATGGTCGCGGCGTAGGCGTCGCCGGCGGCGGCGCGCGCGGCGCGGCGCTTCTCGAGGAGATCGGGCTCCGTGCGCAGGTACACGACGAGGTCGGGGAGCCGGATGCGCTCGTGCTGCAGCGTCTGGTGGAAGAGCGTGTAGTAGAGCCGCGCGTGCGCGGCGGGCATCTCGCCGGCGTCGATCATGCGCTTCACGAACACTTCGGGACCGTCGAGGAAGGGCCGGTCCTCGATGACGAGCACGCCGGACTTCTGCTCGCGCGTCATGAGGTGCCGGATCTCGCGCTGCTGCAGCACCCGCATGTGCAGGAACGCCGTCTCGGTGGGGAAGATGTTCGCCACGCGGTCGTGATAGAACAGCGCGAGGCACTCGTCGGTGAGCGAGCCCTTCTCCACCCGCTCGCTGAACGAATAGGTCTCGGCGTTGTCGAGGAGCCCCTGCAGCTCGGCGCGGTACGGATCGCTGGCGAGCGCGT
>CAIRBD010000019.1 GCA_903876745.1 uncultured Gemmatimonadota bacterium | reverse complement strand
TGCTCGGCGTGGTGCTGCTGGTGCTCCTGCGGCGGCAGGTCGTGGACCCGATCGCTGGTCTCGATCGCGCGGTCGCGGCCATCGCCGCCGGGCAATACGGGCAGCCGGTGCCGTTCATCGGGCGGAGCGACGAGACCGGCTCGCTCGCCCGATCGATCGAGCAGTTGCGCCACGCGTCGGCGGCGCTTGAGCTCGAGCGCTGGCTGCAGGAGACCCTGAGCATCGTCGTGGCGTCGCTCCAGCAGGCGCAGACGCTCGACGCGTTCAGTGCCCGGCTCACGTCGGCGCTTCGCGACGTGGCCGGCATCACGGTGCACCTGGTTCCCGCGGAGGAGGCCGGCGGCGACGATGCGCCACCGCCGGCGCAGGCGGGCTGGCCACTGCTCGGGTCCGATGATGATCAGATCGGCACGTTGCGGTGCGACGACGAAGCGTCGCTCGACGAGCGCCAGCGGGCGCTCTGCGTGGCGCTCGTGCCGCGTGTCGCGACCACGTTCGAATCGCTGCTGCGCCTGCGCGCATCGATCGAGAGCGCGATGGCGCGGTATGCGCAGGCGCGGATGCTCCGTGAGACGGAGCAGTGGTACCGGCAGGTCGTGGAGGCCGCTCCCGACGGATTGATCGTGACGGACGCGGCGGGGGCGATCGTCGCCGCGAACCACCGTGCCGAGGAAGTGTTCGGCTACGATCCGGGCGAGATGACGGGGCTGTCCGCGGACGGGCTCGTTCCCGAGGACCTGCGGGCCGCGCATCGCCGGTCACGCGAGCGGCTCATGACGACGAGCGCCGCGTCCGGGTCGACGCTGCTCGTGTCGGCGGCGCGCGGGCTGCGCCGCGACGGCACGGAGACATTGATCGACACTGAGGTCTCGCGCATGGTCGAGGTGGCGGGGCGGCCGGGAAGTGTGTGCATCTCGGTGCGCGACGTCACCGAGCGCGAACGCCAAGCCGCCGCGTCGCGCATGCTGAGCCGCGCGATGGAACAGAGTTCGTCCTCGGTCATGATGACGGGGCTCACCGGTGACATCGAGTTCGTGAACCCGCACTTCACGGTCGTGTCGGGCTACACGCTGGAGGAGGTCCGCGGCAAGAACCCGCGCCTCCTGAAATCGGGGAGGACGCCGGCCGAGCGCCTTGAAGAACTGTGGCGCGAGATCAGCGCCGGCCGCGTCTGGCGCGGCGAACTGGTGAACCGCAAGCGGAACGGGGAAGAGTACACGGAATGGGCCGTGATCTCGCCGATCACCGATGTGCAGGGCCGCACGACGCACTACCTCGCCATCAACGACGACATCACCGAACGCAAGCGCACGGCGCGGCAGCTCGAGTTCTCGCACTGGATCGTGGAGCACGTGGGCCCGATGCAATGGGTCGATCCCGACACGGGGAAACTCGTGTACGCGAACCGGGCGGCCGTCGAGCACCTCGGCTACACCGGCGATGAGATGATCGGCATGACCGTGCCCGAGTGGGATCCGAACGCCACGGTGGCGGGATTGCGTCCGCTGTTCGAAGAGTCGCTGGCGTCCGGCAAGCCCGCCCTGTTCACGACCGCCCATCGGTGCAAGGACGGCACCCTGCGCACGGTCGAGATCGCCGCCTACGCGGCGCAACGCGAGGGGCGGCCGTTGCTGATCGCCGTCCTCCAGGACGTCACCGAGCGCGTGCATGCCGAGCGCGCCGTCGCCGACGAGCGACGGCACCTCCAGCGCATGCTCGATCTCGCGCCCGTCGGGGTCGGCATCTCGGTGAACGGCGCGCTGCGCCTCGCCAATCCGCGTTTTCGCGAGATGACCGGGATGCCCCTCGGGGCTCCGGTCGACGCACTCTACGTGCGTCCGGAGCAGCGCACGGGCATCGCCGAGGCCCTCGACCGCGACGACAGCGTGCGCGACGTGGAGCTGCAGGCTCACGGCCCCGACGGGGCGTTGCGCGAGCTGCTCGCGAGTTACATGCACTACCAGTTCGAGGGAGAACCGGGTGTCCTCTCGTGGTTCACGGACATCGGCAAGCTCAAGGCGGCCGAAGCGGAGATGGCGCTCGCGCGCCGCCTCGCCGAAGAGGCCACGCAGGCGAAGAGCAACTTCCTGGCGAACATGAGCCACGAGATCCGCACGCCGATGAACGCGATCATCGGGATGACGCAGCTCACGCTGGGCACCAGCCTCACCACGCAGCAGCGCAACTATCTGCAGAAGGTCAACACGGCGGCCGATCACCTCCTGGCGGTCGTGAACGACATCCTCGATTCGTCGCGTATCGAGGCGGGCAAGCTCGCGCTGGAGCACGTGCCGTTCCGGCTCGAGGAGGTGCTGGAGCATCTCGCCGACCTCATCGGCATGCGCGCGGAAGAGAAGGGGATCGAGCTGCTGTTCGCGACGTCGCCGGAGACGCCGGCCACGCTGGTGGGCGATCCGCTCCGCCTGGGCCAGGTGCTCATCAACCTTGGCAATAACGCCGTGAAGTTCACCTCGGCCGGTGAGATCGTCGTCGGAGTCGCGCTGACGCGGGAATCGGCGGAGGGCGTCGAGCTCCACTTCTGGGTGCGCGACACGGGGATCGGCATGACGCCGACGCAGCGCGAGGGGCTGTTTCGGAGCTTCTCGCAGGCGGATGCGTCCACGACGCGGGTGTATGGCGGCAGCGGGCTCGGGCTCTCGATCTCCAAGCGGCTCGTCGACATGATGGGCGGCCGCGTCTGGGTCGAGAGCGAGGCGGGGAAGGGATCCACGTTCCACTTCCAGCTGCCGTTCGGGACCCCGGCGGAGCGCTCACCGCGGCGGATGCTCCGCGCCGACGAGATGGCGGGCACCCGCCTGTTGGTGGTCGACGACAACGCGTCGGCGCGCGAGATTCTCGGCGCGATGGGGCGCACGCTCGGCCTCGAGGTGGAACTGGCGTCGGACGGCGAGGAGGCGATCGAGCGGTTTCGTGTCGCGGAGCGCGCCGGCCGGCCGTTCGACATCACGTTGATGGACTGGCGCATGCCGCGCATGGACGGCGTGGAGTGCGTGGAGCGGCTCCATCACGAGTACCCCGGTCGCAGCGTCGTCATCATGGTGACGGCGTTCGGGCGCGAGCACGCGCAGCGCGCAGCGGCCGAGCGCGGCGTGCGGTTGCAGGCGGTCCTCACCAAGCCCGTGACGGCGTCGACGCTGCTCGAGTCGATCGGTGAGGCGTTGGGGCGGCGCGTCAGCGCGGAACAGCGTCCGGCGGTCGTCCCTGAGGTGTCGTACGACCACAAGCGTCGCCTCGCCGGTGCACGGATCCTGCTGGTCGAGGACAACGAGCTCAACCAGGAACTCGCCGTGGAGCTGTTGCGCAGTGCGGGGATGCAGGTGGTCGTCGCCGCGAACGGCCGCGAGGCGCTCGACCGGTTCGCCGCAGGCGAGACGTTCGACGGTGTGCTCATGGATTGCCAGATGCCGGTGATGGACGGCTACGAGGCCACGCGGGCGATCCGCCGCGATCCGGCATTCGCGGCACTCCCGGTCATCGCGATGACGGCCAGCGCCCTCGAGGGCGACCGGGAACGGGTGCTCGCGGCCGGCATGAACGATCACGTCGTGAAACCGATCAACGTGGCGCAGATGTACGCGACGATCGCGCGCTGGGTGAAGCCCTTGAGGCCCGCGATCGTCGAGGGCCCGTCCGCGTCGGCCGGGCTTCGCGACGGCGGGGTGCAGCAACTGCCGGGGATCGACGTACGGGCCGGCCTCGCGGTGAGCGTAGGCAACGAGAAACTCTATCGCCGGCTGCTCCTCCGATTCCTCGGCACCCATCGGGATTTCGCCGCGCGGTTCCAGGCGGCGCGGGTGTCGGCCGACGTGACGCTCGCCGAACGCGAGGCGCACACGCTGAGGGGAACGGCCGGGAACATCGGAGCGACCACTCTCGCCGAGAGCGCCGCCATGCTCGAAGCGGCGTGCGCCGCGGTCGCGCCGGACGAGGTGGACCGCGCGCTTGGCGTGGTGCTCGCGCAGCTCGAACCGGTGATCGGCGGGCTCGAGCGGCTGCATGCGCCCGACGAGCCGGAGGCTGACGTCGCATCCCCCGACCCGCGGGCGATCGCCGAGTTGAGCGAGCGGCTGCGGGCCCTGCTCGTGATGTCAGACGCGAGCGCGAGCGAGTCCGCGCGCGCCCTGCGGCAGGCGACACGCGGCACCGCGCTGGCCGCCCTCGCCGTGACGGTCAGCCAGCACGTGGAGAACTATGCGTTCGACGACGCGCTGCAGTGTCTCGCGACGCTTCACGCCGCGCTCATTCAAGGGCTGAGCACATGACCGCGCTTTCGCCTGACGGCGTGGCTGAACGCCCCTGCCTCCTGCTCATCGACGACACGCCGGCGAACCTCGACGTGCTCGTCGGCCTGCTGAAGGACGACTACGAACTCAAGGTCGCCCTCCGAGGGGCGAAGGGGCTCGAGTTGTGCGCCAGCGGCCGCGCCGTCGATCTCGTGCTGCTCGACGTCATGATGCCCGAGATGGACGGGTTCGCGGTGTGCCGGGCCCTCCGCGCGGACCCGGCGACGCGCGACATTCCGGTGATCTTCCTCACCGCCAAGAGCGACGTCGATGCGACCGTGCGCGGGTTCGCCGAAGGCGCCGACGACTACGTCACGAAGCCCTTCCGCCCGACGGAGCTGCAGGCGCGGGTGCGCACCCACCTCACGCTGCGCACGCAGTCGCGGGAACTCGACGCGAAGAACACCGAACTCAAGTCGCTCCTGCAGATCGTCGGTCATGATGTGGCCAACCAGTTCGCCGCGGTGCAGATGCTGGTCGATGTGACCAAGCGGTTTCCCGATCGATCGTTCGCGGAATTCCTCCCCCACGTCGAGGTGGCGCTGCGCAACGGCATCGGGCTCACCCGCGTGATCCGCGAGTTGCGCGCGTCCGAGGACAAACAGCTGCCGCTGGCGCCGGTCGCGTTGCGCGCCGCGGTGGACGAGGCGGTCCTGCTCGCGTCCGCGCGGATCGAGGCCAAGGGGATCGTCGTGACCGTCGAGGTGCCGGACGTGACGGTGATGGCCGAGCGCTCGACGCTCACGGTGTCGGTGATCGGCAACGCGCTCTCGAACGCCATCAAGTTCTCGCCGGCCGGCGGCACGATCACGCTGGCCGGCGATCTCGCCGGCGAGGCGGCGCGCCTGCGCGTGAGTGACGCCGGCGACGGCATCGATGCATCGGCGCTCGTGCATCTGTTCGATGTGACGCTCAGCCGGAGCCGTCTGGGTACGGCGCGCGAGCAGGGCACGGGCTTCGGCATGCCCCTGATGCAGCGCTTCGTCACGCAGTACGGGGGGCGCGTCGACGTCGCGAGCCGCACGGCGGCCGAGCATCCCACCGACCACGGGACCCATGTGACGCTGTGGCTCCCCCTGGCGCGCGGCGCATGACGGCGAGTTCCGGGCGCCCGCTCGCCGCGCAGTGCGCGCTGGTCATCGACGACCAGCCGGAGGTGTGCGCCTACGTGCGCGACGTGCTCGAGACCCTCGGCGTCGGGCGCGTCGTGACGGTGACGAGCGGTCGTGCCGCGCTGGCCGCGGTCACGGAGCCGGGCGCGTCGTTCGACCTGATCCTCTGCGACCTGCAGATGCCCGAGGAGGACGGCGTCGAGACGATGCGGGCGCTCGCGGCGATGGACGTCGCCGGCGCCGTCGTCGTCATGAGCGTCGAGGAGCCGCGCATCCTCGAGACGGTCGGTCTCCTCGCCGAGGCGCGCGGGCTGCACGTCCTCGGCACCGTGCGCAAGCCGGTCGACCTCGAGACGATGCGCGGGTTGCTCGCGCGGATGGGGCAGGCGTCGTCCGAGCGGAGTCACGAGTCGCCGGAGGCGCCGGAAGGCGACCTGCGCAACGCCTTCCTCCGCGGCGAACTGCGCCTGTTCTACCAGCCCAAGGTGCAGCTGCAGACGCGCCGGCTCGTCGCGGCAGAAGCGCTCGTGCGCTGGCAGCATCCCGCGCTCGGACTATTTCCCCCGAGCGCGTTCGTGCCGATGATCGAACGTTCCGTGGACTTCACGGCGATGCTGAATGACTACGCGATCCAGGCGGCCATCGATTGCGCCGGGCGCTGGCGCGCGAAGGGGCGTGATCTGCGCGTCGCGATCAATCTCTCGGCGAGCGCGTTCGATCAGGTCGATCTGCCGGAACGCATCGACGCCCTGGCCCGCCAGGCGGGGGTGCCCAACGACTTCATCACCCTCGAGGTGACCGAGACGCAGGTCGCGCGCGACGCGCTCCGGATGCTGGAGGTGGCCAATCGCCTGCGCCTCCGACGCTTCAACCTGTCGATCGACGACTTCGGCACCGGACAATCCGGCCTGTCGCAGTTGCGCAAACTGCCGTTCAACGAGTTGAAGATCGACCGGCAGTTCGTGCGCGGCTGCGCCACCTCGTCGACGAACCGGTCGGTCGTCGAGGCGAGTCTCGCGCTCGCGCGCGATCTGGGGATGACCGCGGTGGCGGAGGGCGTGGAGCAGCAGGCCGACTGGGACCTCCTGCACACGCTCGGCTGCGACGTGGTGCAGGGGTATTTCGTGGCGCGTCCGATGCACGAAGAAGGGCTCGCCACCTGGATCACCCAGTGGGAGGCGCGCGGCGGATGAACGGCGCGCCGATCCCCGTGCCGTCCGGCGCCGAGCCGCCGCTACGCGTTCCCGGCCGCGCGCTCGCGCTCTCGCTCGCCGCGTTCGGCGTTCCCGTGATCGCGTCACTCGCCCTTCCCGACGTCGCCAACAGCGGGGTGGGGACGCTCGTCTGGCTGCCGGCGCTCATCCCCGCCTTCCTGCTCGCGTACTACCGCGGCATGCGCGGCGTGGCCATCGCCCTCGCCGGCGGCATGGCGGTCATCACGGCGACGCAGCTCAGTGTCGTGTGGTTCGACATCGCCGAGCCGAACTGGTCGCTGCTCGCGGCCATCGTCGGCGCGTATCTCGCCGTGTCGGTCGGCATCGCCGTGCTCGCCGAGGCGCTGCGGCGCGAGCGCCGGTTGGCCGAGGCGCTCGCGTTCATGGACCGGCTCACCGCGCTCCCCAACCGGCGGCAGCTCGACATCACGCTCGAGGCGGCGTGCGCGTCGGCGGAGCGCGGACATCCGGTGACGGTGGTGATCTTCGACCTCGATCACTTCAAACGCGTGAACGACGTGCATGGCCACGCGGCCGGCGATCTGGCGCTGCAGGAGTTCGCGCAGGTGCTGCGTGCGAACACGCGGAAGCAGGACCTGTCGGCGCGGTTCGGCGGGGAGGAGTTCGTCTCGGTGCTGCGCGACGGCGACGAAGCGGCCGCCGTGAAGTTCGCCGAACGCGTCTGCCAACAGATGCGCGACAAGAAATTCGCGTGGGGCACGCAGACGGTGAGCGCGGGTGTCGCCGCGCATCAGGCGGGGATGGCGTCGCACGAGCTCTTGCTGGCCGCCGCCGATCGCGCGCTCTACACGTCGAAGCACAACGGGCGCGACCGGGTGTCGACCGCCACCCACGTCGGCCTGATCGCCGCGCTCGTGCCCGAGGGGCCCGCGCGCCCCGCGACACCGGCGGCGGGCACCGAGGTGCCAAAGCCGTCGAGGCCGCCGCGGGCGCGCCTCTACGTGGTGGACGACGAGCCGGAGATCCGAACCACGCTCCGCCTCGCGCTCACCGAAGACGGCTACGAGGTGTGGGACACCGACGACCCGAAAGAGGCGATCCGCCACTTCGCCGCGGCCGCCGAGTCGGAGCGTCCCGATGCGATCATCTCGGACGTCATCATGCCCGGCATGACGGGGATGACGATGGTGGACCAGATCGTCGCGCTCTGCCCGACGCTGCGCGTGATCTACATGTCGGGCTACGTGAAGGGGCCGGTCTCGTGGGCGGGGGCGCCCGGCGCGGTGGTGCGGTTTCTCGAGAAGCCGTTCACCATCGACACGCTGATGGCGGCGGTCGAGGGGATCCTCGCCGCGGAGCGCGGACCGGCGGCGTAGCGCGCCGCGGCGGCGAAAACACCGTACATTCTCGGTCATGCGCCGCCGAGATTTCGTCACCACGCTGTCCGCGCTCGCCGCGACCGCCGCCGCACGCCCCGCGCGTGCCGCGCTGCCGTCCGGCGCGCGCCGCTCCCCGCTCGCCACGCCGTCGCGCGACCAGTTGCTCTGGCAACGCCGCGAGCGCGCCCTCTTCCTGCATTTCGGGGTGAACACGTTCACGGGCCGCGAGTGGGGCGACGGCACCGAAGACCCCCGCATCTTCAATCCTGCGAACCTCGACGCGCGGCAGTGGGCGCGCGCCGCCAAGGCGGCGGGATTCGCCTCCGTGGTGCTCACGGCGAAACATCACGACGGATTCTGTCTCTGGCCGAGCGCGCTCACCACACACTCGGTGAAGTCGAGCCCGTGGAAGGAGGGCAAGGGCGACGTCGTGCGCGAGTTCACCGACGCGTGCCGCGCCGAAGGGCTCGGCGCGGGGCTCTACCTCTCACCGTGGGACCGGCACGAACCGAGTTACGGCGACACGCCGCGCTACAACGACTACTACGAGCGGCAGCTCACCGAGCTGCTCACGACGTACGGCCCGCTCACCGAGGTCTGGTTCGACGGCGCGAACGGCGAGGGGCCGAACGGCAAGAAGCAGCAGTACGACTGGCCGCGTGTGCACGCCACCGTGCGCCGCCTGCAGCCGCACGCGCTGATGTTCAGCGACGCGGGGCCCGACATCCGCTGGATCGGCAACGAGAGCGGCACGGCGGGCGACCCCTGCTGGTGCGCGATGGATCCGGCGGCCGTGCCGTATCCCGGCGCCGACGGGCCGCAGATCATCAGCGCCCTGCAGCACGGAGATCCGCACGGCACCGTGTGGCGCCCGGGCGAGGCCGACGTGTCGATACGGCCCGGCTGGTTCTGGCGCGAGAGCGAGAACGAGAAGGTGCGGTCGGCCGACAATCTCGAGCAGCTGTATCTCTCGTCGGTGGGACGCGGTGCGAATCTGTTGCTGAACGTGCCGCCGAGTACGAACGGCACGCTGCACGACCGCGACGTGCGGGCGCTGGCGGAGTTGGGCGAGCGCGTGCAGCGGCTGTACGCCCATGATCTCGCCGCTGGTGCGCGGGCGAGTTCTGGCGAGGCGACCGACCGCGAACATCGGCCGGCGCTCGCGATCGATCCAGACCTTTCGACGTACTTCATGCCGCGCAAGTTGGTGGGCGAGGCAAGTCTCCACCTCCAGTTCGAACGGCCGGTCACCTTCGACACGGTGAACCTGCAGGAAGCGATCGCCGAGGGACAGACGATCGAATCGTTCGAGATCCGGGTCACGCGGGCCGACACGGTCACGACGATCGCGACCGGGACGACCGTGGGGAATCGCCGTCTGGTGCGCGTGCCCGACGTGACGGCGGACGGTGTGGGCATCGTCGCGCGCTCGTCGCTGGGTCCCATTCGCATCGCGCGGGTCTCATTGCACAAACGGGACTGAACGCGCGAAGCGCTCAGTCCCGTCCGCTGCAGCCCGGCCTCGGCGCGCTTACGACTCGATCGTCGCCGGCACCGCGATCGGCAGGTCCACCGCGAGCACCGAGCACACGGCGTCGCTCGCTTTCTCGGGCAGCGTGATCACCGCGCCGTCGTCCACGAGCTTGACGTCGAGCGCACTGCGCGACGCATCGCCGAGCATGAACGCCCGTTCGGGCTTCCAGCGCACGCCGGGGAGCAGCAACTCCCGTGACGACGGCCAGTCGGCGAAGAAGCAATTGAGCCGCCGGTCGCGGCGCGTGGCGCGGAACTTCGTGCCCTCGAAGGGCGACGCCTGCGTGCCGTGGATCGCGTCGCCGTGGGCGCGCATCCAGTGCCCCATGGCCGTGAGCCGCTCCACGCTTTCGGCGGGCACCGCGCCCTCTCCGGTCGGTCCGATGTTCAGTAGGAGGTTGCCTCCCTTCGACGCCGTCTCGACGAGCATGTTCACGAGCGTCGGCACGCTCTTGAAGGCGTGGTCGGCTTTGTTGAAGCCCCAGTTGCCGTTCATCGTGATGCAGCTCTCCCAATCGACGCCGGCGAGTCCGCGGTCGGGGATCTTCTGCTCCGGGGTGCCGAAGTCACCGAGTTCTGCCTTGGCGACTCTTGCGTCGAGCCCGTTCACGGCGCTCGGCCCCACGCGGCTGTTGATCAGCGTGTTGGGCGCGATCTTGTGCACGTGTTCGGCGAGCGCGAGGCCGAGCTCGTGGTTCCACGTCTTCTCCCATTCGCCGTCGAACCAGAG
>CAIRBD010000018.1 GCA_903876745.1 uncultured Gemmatimonadota bacterium | reverse complement strand
TCATCACGGTGGAGGACCCGATCGAGTTCATCCACCGCCACCAGAGCTGCATCATCAACCAGCGCGAGGTGGGCACCGACACGAAGTCGTTCTCGAGCGCGCTCAAGTACGCCCTGCGTGAGGATCCCGACGTGATCCTCATCGGGGAGATGCGCGACCTCGAGACGATCCAGGCCGCGCTCACGATCGCCGAGACGGGGCACCTCGCGTTCGCCACGCTGCATACGAATTCCGCGGCCGAGGCGATCAACCGCATCATCGACGTCTTCCCGAGCCACCAGCAGAGCCAGGTGCGTGCGCAGCTCGCCTTCGTGCTCGAGGGGATCGTCACGCAGACGCTGCTGCCCAAGCGGCAGGGGAAGGGGCGCGCGATGGCGGCGGAGATCCTCGTCGTGACGCAGGCCATCCGCGCGCTCATCCGCGATGACAAGATCCACCAGATCTATTCGTCCATGCAGAGCGGCAAGAAGTACGGCATGCAGACGATGAACGACGCGCTGTACGGGCTCTACGTGGCCCGCGACGTGTCCGAGGAGGAATGTCTGCGCGTGTCGGGCGACCCGAACGAGTTCCTGCGGATGATCGGCAAGGCGCCGGGCGAGGAGAGCACGTCACCGCGCGACGCGGGCACCACGAAACCGGCGGCGACGCCGGGCGGGTATAAGAGGTAGAGAGACCGTTCACGGGTGACCGTTGACCGTCCACCGTTAGCGGTCGTTGTCGTTAGTCAGCAGTGAACTGCGATACCCAACCAAGGCCCTATGCCCTCATTCACGTACACCGCGCGCGACGCCAAGGGCGATCTCAAGACCGCGACCATCGACGCGGCCAACCGCGAGGACGTCGTTCAGCAGCTCCGCCGCCTGCGGATGAACGTCGTGAAGGTCGAGGAACAGACCAAGTCGAAGCCCAAGACGAGCGGCAAGATCGCGATGCGCGACATCGTGATCTTCACCCGCCAGTTCTCGACGATGATCAACTCGGGGTTGCCGCTCGTGCAAGCGCTCGACATCCTGAGCAAGCAGACGGAGAGCGCGTCACTCGCCGCCGTGACGCGGCAGGTCGTGTTCGACGTCGAGTCCGGTCACACCGTGGCCGACGCCCTCGCGAAGCATCCGAACGCCTTCACGGATCTCTACGTCAACATGGTGGCCGCCGGCGAGGCCGGCGGTATTCTCGACACGATCCTGATGCGCCTCGCGTCGTTCATGGAAAAGAACGACGCCCTCGTGCGCAAGGTGAAGGGCGCCATGATCTACCCCGGCGTCATCATGAGCGTCGCCGGCATCGCCATCGTCGTGCTGCTCATCTTCGTGATCCCCGTGTTCCAGGGGATGTTCGCGAGCGTCGGCCTCGCGCTGCCGCTCCCGACCCAGATCGTCATCGGGATGTCGAACCTGCTCAAGGGCTACTGGTGGGCCTTCGGCGGCGGCGGCTACCTCATCCAGTACGGACTGAAGAAGTACTACAAGACCCACAACGGCCAGCTCGTCATCGACCGCCTGATGCTCAAGGCGCCGGTGCTCGGCGACGTGCTCCGCAAGTCGGCCGTGAGCCGGTTCACGCGCACACTCGGCACCCTCATCAGCTCCGGCGTGAGCATCCTCGACGGACTCGAGATCACGGCGAAGACGGCCGGCAACCGCGTCATCTCCGACGCCATCATGGCGAGCCGGGCCTCGATCGCCGGCGGCGACACGATCAGCGCGCCGCTCGCCAAGAGCGCCGTCTTCCCGCCGATGGTCATCTCGATGATCGCCGTCGGTGAGCAGACCGGCGGGCTCGACGAGATGCTGGCGAAGATCGCCGACTTCTACGACGAAGAAGTCGACGCAGCCGTGAGCGGCCTGCTCGCGCTGCTCGAGCCGATCATGATCGTGTTCCTGGGCGTGGTGGTGGGCGGCATGGTGGTCGCGATGTACCTCCCGATCTTCGACATGATCAACGCGGTGCAGTAGCACCGCGTGGCCAGCGACGTCACCGAGTTCCAGCACGCACTGCGCGAGAACACGCGGCTCATGCACGCGTACCAACTGCTGCGGCGCGCGTCGGAGGTCATCCGGTCGGCGGAATCGCGCGACGCGATGCTTCGTGGGGTGTGCGAGCGCGCCGTGGCCGACGGCACCTTCCCCATGGCCTGGGTCGGTCTGGTCGAGCCGGCGTCGCTCGCCGTGACGGTGGCCGCCAGCGCGGGCGCCGGCGTGCAGTTCCTCGAGGGGATGACGCTGTCGGCCGCCGACATCCCCGCCGGGCAGGGACCGACGGGGCGCGCGATCCGCGAGCAGCGGCCGGTCATCTGCCGCGACTTCGAGACGGACGAACTGTTCCTCCCGTGGCGCGAGCGGGCGCTCGCCTTCGGCCTGCGATCCGCGGGCGCGTTCCCGCTGCGCGTCGATGGGCAGGTCGTGGGCGCGCTCATGGTGTATGCGGGCGAGCGCAACGCCTTCGGTGATGACGAGATCGCGCTGCTCAGCGACGTCGCGGCCGACCTCTCGGCCGGCCTCGAGGCGGTCGAACGGCGCGAGCTGCAGGCGCGGTCCGAGCAGACCGTGCGGCAGCTGCAGACGCAACAGCAGCGCGCGCAACGGCTGGAGAGCATCGGCACGCTGGCGGGGGGCATCGCCCACGACCTCAACAACACGCTCGCGCCGATCGTGATGTCGGTGGGGCTGCTCAAGCGGCAGCGGCTCGACGAAGGGACGATGCGTCACGTGCGCACGATCGAAGCGAGCGCCGGTCGCGCCGCCGCGCTCGTGAAGCAGGTGCTGAGCTTCGCGCGCGGCATGGAAGGGGAGAAGGTCGTGCTCGCGGTGCGCCATGTGATGCGCGACGTGGCCCGCATGCTCGATCATACTCTATTGAAGGAAGTCCGCGTCGACGTCTCGGCGCCGCGCGATCTGCCGTGCGTACTGGCCGACCCCACCCAACTGCACCAGGTGCTCTTGAACCTGTGCGTCAACGCGGCGCAGGCGATGCACGGGCGCGGCAGTCTGCGGATCGCGGGCAAGGCGGTCACGCTCGACGACGCGGCGGCGGCGGCCATCCCCGACGGTCGCGCGGGCGAGTTCCTCTGCTTGAGCGTCACCGACAGCGGCGACGGCATGTCGCACGCGATCCTCGACCGCATCTTCGAACCCTTCTTCACCACGAAGCCTGCCGGCGAAGGGACCGGGCTCGGACTCTCGACCACGCTCGGCATCGTGCGCAGCCACGATGGCTTCATCGGCGTCGAGAGCGCGGTGGGCGAGGGATCGGTGTTCCGCGTCTACCTGCCGGTCACGACCGAAGACGGCTCCGGTCCCGCGGCGCTCGAAGAACGCGGGACGGCGCCCCGCGGACACGGCGAACTGATCCTCGTGGTGGACGACGAGCTGACCGTGCTCGAGCTCACGCGCGAGGCGCTCGAACAGGCGGGCTTCCGCGTCGTCAGCGCCCACGACGGCGCCGAGGGCGTGGGGCTGTTCGCGCAGCACGCCGCCGAGGTGGCGCTGGTGCTCGCCGACATGAAGATGCCGATCATGGACGGCATCGCGATGTTGCACGCGATCCGCCGGCTGCGGCGTGACGTGCGCGCCGTGGCGATGAGCGGCGTCGAATCGCTCACCGCCGACGCCGAATCGTTCGACGGGTCGGGCGAGGCGCATACGCTCACCAAGCCGTTCGCCATCGACGCGCTGCTGCGCACGGTGCGCGAGGCGCT
>CAIRBD010000017.1 GCA_903876745.1 uncultured Gemmatimonadota bacterium | reverse complement strand
GCTGCGCGTCGAGCCGGTCGAGCGCCTGGGCGAGGCAGGTGGCGAACCACTTCCCCTCCGCGGACGCCACGATGGACGCCTGGCGGGCCACATCGAGCACGATCTCGACGCGGCGCACGTCACCGTCCTCGGAGAGCCGCACGGTGGCTTGCACGGCGCGCGGCGCCTTCCGGGCGCGCTGCGCCACCATCTTCTCGTACTTCTTCCGCTGCGAGTCGGTGACCGACGCGCGGTGCAGCTGCATCACGATGTTCATCGTGCCATTCCTCCGATTATCGTCTGCTCGAGATGCGCGACCGTCTGATCGGCGGCGCGATCCCAGGTGAACGTCTCGGCGAAGGCTCTCGCCTTCGCGCCCATCGCACCCACCAGGTCCGGCGCCGCCGCCAGCCGTCCGAACGCCGTCGCCATCGCGGTGATGTCGCCGTGCGGCACGAGAAAGCCTGTGTCGCCGTCGCGCACCGACTCCCGGATCCCGGGTGAGTTCGACGCGACGACGGGTGTCCCGCACGCGGCGGCTTCGACGTTGGTCAGCCCCCATCCCTCCTTCGGTGAGGCGAGCGACACCGCCCACGACCGGCGCAGCAACGCGACCTTCTCGTCCTCGCTGATGAAGCCAAGAAACCGCACGCGCGCGCCGAGGTCAAGCGAACGGGCCAACGACTCGAGGGCCGGCTTGTAGTCGCCCGCCCCGGCGATCTCGAGCACGGCGTCCTGACGGCGCAGCGCCGCGAATGCACGGATGACCAGGTCGACGCCTTTGTACTTCTTGAGACGCCCGATGTACGAAAACGTCGGCACGCTCGCGCGTGTCGCCGCCTGCGGGGTGTAGTGCCCGTACGACACCCCCGGATAGATCACCTGCACGTGACTGCGCGCGATGCCGCGGGCCGCGAGGTCGTCGGCCGTGCTCTCGCTGATCGCCTGGAACGGCACGTCGCGGTACGCGAACGGGATGGGGCGTTCGCTCAGCCACACCGCGGTCGCCAACGGGAGCGACAGCTCCTGGAACACCGTGCCACCGAACAGATGCGGTACGCACGCCACCGACGCGGCCGTCGCACCCCACAGCGGGGTGTAGAGCGGCATCTTGTTGATGTCCTCGAGCAGTATGTCGAACGGACGTTCGTTCAGGTGTTCCTTCCAGTAGGCGAACACCTTGAGGGCGAACGTATGCCGCGTGCCCACACGCAGCGTCTCGATGCCACCGAGGTTCGCCTCGGGCGGACAGCCGGGCCAGCCGCCGCAGAGCAGCGTGACCTCGTGGCCGCGCGCGGCGAGCCGCTCGAAGATCTCGTGCAGGTGGATCTCGGCGCCGCCGGCCAGCGGATTCTCCCGGCACTGCCAGTTGACGACGAGGATCCTCAAGAGAGGCGGCCCATCCGCCGCGCCAGCGCGTCGAGCACCCCGTTCACGAACCGCGCACTTGGCGCCGAGCCGAACCGCTCAGCGAGGCGCACCATCTCCTGCAGCACCACGCGCGGCGGCGTGAGTCCCTGTTCGAGCTCGGCCGCGCCCAGACGCAGTACGCACCGTTCGATGGCGCCGAGCCGCTCGATGCGCCAGTTGGTGGTGACCTCGGCCAGTTCCTCGTCGAGCGCGGCGCCGCTCGCCATCACGATGCGCAGCAGCGCCTCGGCGAACGCCCGCTCTTCGGGGGCCACGCCGAGGTCGTCCCACATGCGCGAGGCCACGACGTCGAGGTCGGTCTCGTCACGCAGGTCCCACGCGTACAGTGCCTGCAGGGCGCGTGAGCGCCCGCGCGTTTCAACCCTCGCCATCTTCATCCTCGTGCGGCGACGCGGAATCGAGCATCGCGAAGAGATCGGCCATCTCGAGTACGGCGAGCGCCGCATCCCATCCCTTGTTGCCGTGCTCGCCGCCCGCGCGCGCCTCGGCCTGCGCCATCGTGTCGGTGGTCAGCAGCCCGAATCCGATCGGCTGCGCGTAGTCGCGTTGCAGATCGGCCAGTCCGCGCGATGCCTCGCCGGCGACGAAGTCGAAATGCGGTGTGTCGCCGCGGATCACCGCGCCCACGGCGACGATCGCCACGTAGCGATCCGACGCGAGCAGCCGCCCCACCGCCGACGGCAACTCCCACGCACCCGGAACCCACACGACGTCCACGTCGTCGAACGCGGCGCCGTGCCGCACGAGGCAGTCCACCGCGCCCTCGACGAGCTTGACGGTGACCGTCTCGTTGAACCGGCTCCCCACCACCGCGAATCGACGACCGGTGCCGTCGGGGGTTCCCACGAATTCCGCCATCAGAGCGCCCGGAGGTGGCCGAGCTTCCGGCGTTTGGTTTCGAGATAGCCCGCGTTCTCGGCGGTGTCGGGGGCGATGAGCGGCACGCGCTCCGCCACCTTCAGCCCGTAGCCTTCGAGTCCGACGAGTTTCTTGGGATTGTTGGTGATCGGGCGAATCCCCTTGAGTCCGAGGTCGAGCAGGATCTGCGCGCCGATGCCGTAGTTGCGCAGGTCCGGAGCGAAACCGAGTTTCTCGTTCGCCTCGACGGTATCGGCGCCGCTGTCCTGCAGCTCGTACGCCTTGAGCTTGTTGAGCAGGCCGATGCCGCGCCCTTCCTGATCGAGATACACGATCACGCCGCGCCCTTCGGTGGCGATGAGTTCCATGGCCGTGTGCAGCTGCCAGCCGCAGTCGCAGCGCTCCGAATGGAACACGTCGCCGGTGAGGCACTTGGAGTGCATGCGCGCGAGCACGGCGTCGCCGCCCGTGATGTCGCCATACACGAGGGCCACGTGCTCGCGGTCGTCCACGTCGTTGCGGTAGCCGATGATGCGGAATTCGCCGAACTGCGTGGGGAGCCGCGCTTCGGCCACGCGATGCACGAGCCGCTCGTTCAGCAGGCGGTACGCGACGAGCTGCGCGACGGTCACGAACGTGAGTCCGTGCTTGGTGGCGAACGCGTCGAGCTCCGGACGCTTGGCGGTGGTGCCGTCCTCGTTGAGGATCTCGCAGATGACGCCGGCGGGCTGGAGGCCGGCGAACCGCATGAGATCGACCGCCGCCTCGGTGTGCCCCACCCGCTGCAGCACGCCGCCCTCGCGCGCCCGCAGCGGGTGCACATGCCCCGGGCGGCGCAGGTCGGAGGGCGCACCAGTCGGACTCGCCGCGGCGCGGATGGTCGCGGCCTGATCGCCGGCGCTGATCCCCGTGGTGACGCCGAACTTCGGCGCGCCGTCCACGGTGACCGTGTACGCCGTGCGCATCGCGTCCGTGTTCTCGGGGCCCATCATGGGCAGTTCGAGCTGCTTCACCCGCTCGGGGCTGAGCGCGAGGCAGATCATCCCCTTGGCGCCCATGAGGAAGTTCACCTTCTCGGCCGTGATGAACTCGGCGGCGCAGATGAGATCGCCCTCGTTCTCGCGGTCCTCGTCGTCGGCGACGACGAGGAACTTGCCGTGGCGCAGGTCGTCCAGCGCCTGTTCGATGGTCCCGAATGCCATATGTCTCACTCCGCGGCGGCCGCAAGATGCGGCGCCGCCAGTCGTTGAACGAACTTGCCGATCACGTCCGCTTCCACGTGCACGTGATCGCCGGGCGCGAGCGCGCCCAGGGTGGTGTGTCTCAGGGTGTACTCGATGAGCGAGAGCTGCACCGTGCGCGCGGCCGGCAGCGCGTTCACGGTGAGACTCACGCCGTCGATGGCGATGGAGCCGTGCGGCACCATCAATGGGGTCAGGTCGGCGGGGATTTCGATATCGACGAGCACCGCGTCGTCGCGACGCGTGACCGCGCGCACCGTGCCGACGGCGTCGACATGCCCCTGCACGATATGCCCGCCCAGCCGGTCGCCCACGGCGAGCGCGCGCTCGAGGTTCACCCGCCGTCCCTCGGTCCATTCGCCGACGGTGGTGCGATCGAGCGTGGTCACGACGGCGGCCACGGTGAACCAGCCGTCGCCGCACTCGCGCACCGTGAGGCAGGCGCCGTTGACGGCGATCGACTCGCCCTCGCGGAGCCCGTCGTAGCTGCAGCGCACGTGGAACTCACGCCCGGCGTCCGTGGAGCGGACCCGATCGATGGTGCCTGCGTCGGTGATGAGACCGGTGAACATTCAAAAAGCGGGGATCAGGAAACGAACGTCGTGGTCATCACGTGCCCAGTGCCGCGGACGGCAACTCGTGCAACGCGTAGACCGCCATCAGGT
>CAIRBD010000016.1 GCA_903876745.1 uncultured Gemmatimonadota bacterium | reverse complement strand
GCGCCGTGGGCGCGAAGGCGAACTGATGATCGTAGAACTGTTTCGCGATCCCCGGCGCTTCCCGTGTCCCCCACTCCCGCAGTGAGGCGAGCACTTTCCGGTCGCCGTCGTCGAGGCGGATGAACTCGCGGCGCAGCCGAAGGTTGTGATCGGTGATGCGGGCGCGCTGCAGCAGAGATTCGGACATCGCTCTGTTCCTCGACTCGAGCGTGATGCGACGACCCACGCGGTGCAGGCCACCGCGATCGACGGGAATACTGCCCTGAGTGTCGGCTGAGTCGGGAAGAACTTCATTTGCCTCGAGAGTTTTCCTGACAGTAACCCCTCTGAAGGGGTACATCGCTCAACACCGGCCGACCAGCACCCGATGCTCACTCCGGGGAACACTCCGCCGCGGCCGACTGTCCGCGGCGATCGCACTCGTCCGGTGTGCGCATGAGCGAAGTCATCAAATGGAATTCCCGCGACGCGACGCTCCGGCTTCGCGGGCGCGTGACGATCGCCGACGCGGACGACCTGCTTGCCGGCGCCCGCAAAGCGGCGCGGGCGAAACGACCGCCGACGATCGTGGCGGACGAACTCGAACATCTCGATACGGCGGGCGCCCAGGTGCTGCTCACGCTGCGTCACGCGCTGCGCGCCGCCGGGCGCGACCTGCAGTGGCGCGGGCTCCCCGACCCCGTGCGCGCGTATCTCGCCTCGGGTGGATTTCTGACGCCGCTCGGCGTCGCCTCACCGCAACTGGAGCCAAACAGATGAGCCGCACCGCCCTCATCGTCGATGATTCGACGTCCATGCGTGCGATGGTGTCGCACACGCTCGCGAGCGCCGGCTATGCCGTCGTGGAGGCAGCGAACGGCAAAGACGGGCTCGCGAAGTTGAGCGGAACGAAGCCCGACGTGATCATCACCGATCTCAACATGCCGGTGATGGACGGCTTCGCGTTCATCCGCGCGGCGCGGGCGACGGCGAACGGCAAGTTCGCTCCCATCCTGATGCTCACGACGGAGGCGTCGCCGGAGCGCAAACAGGAAGGGCGCGCCGCGGGCGCGACGGGGTGGATCGTGAAGCCTTTCCATCCCGACCAGCTGCTGCAGACCGTGAAGAAGGTCGTCCCGTGAACGACGGAACCGGCGCGCCGATCGACCTCTCGCACTTCGCGGCGATCTTCCTCGAGGAGGCGCGCGAGCACCACGAGGCGCTCGAGCGCGGCCTGCTGCAGCTCGAACGCGGGGACCGCGACCCCGAGCTGCTCAACACGATCTTCCGCGCCGCACACTCCATCAAGGGCGCGGCGGGGACGTTCGGTTTCACCGACGTCGCCCGCTTCACGCACGCCTGCGAGACGCTGCTCGACCGCGTGCGCGCCGGCACGATCGACGTGGACGCGGAGCTGACGGCCGAGCTCTTCCTCGCGACCGACGCGCTGCAGCGCCTCATCGAGGCGGCGCGCGAGGGCACGCCGATGGATGGGAAGGACGCGGCGCTGATGGCGCGCCTCGAGCGACGCGCCGCCGAGGAGCGCTCCGCGGCGACCCCTCTACGGCCGATCGGGCGCGACGACGCGGCACCGGGCGGTGGACCGCCGGCCGACGGCGCGCGCGTCGTGCGCCTGCGCGTGGTTCCGGGCGACACCCTGCTCCGCTCGGGTTCCGACCCGCTGCTCCTGTTGCGCGAACTCGCGGAACTCGGCACGGTCCGCGCGGTCCGCCTCGACGACAGCATGCTCCCGAGCCTCGACGCGCTGGTGACCGACGTCTGTCACGTGAGTTGGGAGATGGAACTCGCCACGTCGGCCTCCGACGCGGAATTGCGCGGCGTGTTCCTGTTCGTTGACGACTGCTGTGCGCTGTCCATCGAGGCGCTGGCCCCGGACTCCGTCGCCGATGCGCCGGCCGAAGGCAGCACGCCGGAGGAGCCCGAGGCCTTCACGGCGGCCGAACCGGCGGCCGTCGTCAAAGCCGCG
>CAIRBD010000015.1 GCA_903876745.1 uncultured Gemmatimonadota bacterium | reverse complement strand
CTGCTGATGCCACTCATCGACCGCGCCGAAACAGGAGATCGCGACGGCGATCAGCGTGCCCCGTCGCACCAACGACCACTGCGGCCGATCGCCGGCGAGCGCGCGTGCGACGAGCAGGCCGAGCATCCCGTACATCCCGGTGTGCACGACCTTGTCGGCGTATGCGGGAAGTCCCGCCGGCACCTGCGGCTCGGGCCACGAGGTCGCGACCTCGATCACCGACGTCCAGAGCACCACGGGCAACCAACGCCAGAGCCGCTCGCTCACGCGGCCTCGGCGTGCTGAATCACCTGCAGGAACGCTTCAGGAGAGGGTGCCGCGAGGAGCGCGGCGCGTGACTCGGCGTTGTGCATCAACCGCGCGATACGCGCCAGCACTTTCACGTGCGCCCCGGACGCCGCCAGCGGTGTAAGCACCAGGAAGACGACCGCCACCGGCTCGCCATCGGGCGATTCGTAGCCGCTGAGCGACGCCACCCTGCCCGCCGCGACGCGCAACGCCGACACGAGATCGGTGCGACCGTGCGGAACCGCGAGCCCGCCACCCATCGCCGTGCTCACCTGCGACTCACGTGCCTCGACTGCCGCAACGATGCTGTCGTGCAGGGCGTCCTGCGCCTCCGGAACGGCCAAACGCACGAGTTCGCGCAGCAGATCGGGCTTGGAATGGCTGCCGAGCGGAACGCGAATGCGCTCCGTCGAAAGCAGCTCGCTGAGCAACAGACGGACTCCGGGCAGAAGTGACATAAATATAAGAGGCACCGTCACTTGGTGGTAGCTGACGGGTTGACCGTCCCGCCACATGGCCGATAGCTTCAAGTGTATGTGGCGCAAAGCGTTTGCACTCCTGTTTGCCGTCCCAGCGTGCGCCGCCGCTCAGTCCAGCGCCGTTCCTGGGCGCGACCTGTTGATGTTCCCCATCGGGCTGGTCGCGGAATCACCCGCGATCGGGACGTTGGGTGGCGCCGGCCTGTGGAACCCGGCGACCACCGAACTCACCGACGGCGCGCGGTGGCGCCTTGCCGCGGGCTCCATGAACGCGCCCACCGACATCGCCGTGACGGCGCAGTACGCGGCGCTCTCGTACCTCTGGAACGGCAGCACGTTCACGGCGTCGATCATGCGCGCCAATGTCGGCGGCCTGCTCCGCACCGATACCGACCCGCTCAGCATCGGCGACGAGATCCAGTACCAAACGGTGCTGCTTTCCGTGGGGGCGTCGCGGCGCGTGTTGCCGCATCTCGTGGCGGGCGTGTCGTTGCGGAGCAGGAACGGCCGTCTCGACGAGGTCAGCCGCACGAGCACGTCGTTCGACCTCGGCGTCGTGGCTGACCATCTGACGGCGCTGGACATCCGGGCGGGCCTGTCGACCTTCCTGCTGAGCCCGTCGACGAACCGGGAAACGCCGTCCCTGCTCGTCGGCGTCGACCTGCGCGTGCTTGGCGCTGACACCGCGCGCACGGTACGCGCCGGGTATTCCGCGCAGCGCGCGAGCGGCTTGTACACGGAGCACTTCGCGTACGCGTCCGCACGCTGGGAGAAACTCGAGGCGCGCGCGGGCGCGGTCGAAACGACCGTGTATCATGAGACCAACTGGCGCATGCGCGTCGGCATCGCCGTGCGCCACGCCGGATACAGCGTGGCCGTGTCGCGCGAGGAAGCACCGAATGGCTTCGCCCCCAGTTACCAGTTCACGCTGACCTCCGTGTTCCCATGACCACGCGCACCAATCTGCTCGACCTCACGCCATCCGAGGCGGAGCGTGTGCTGCGCGAGTTCGCGGAGGCGCACGGGGCCGGTGCGTATCGCGGGAGCCAGACGGCGCGCCATCTCTGGACGGCGCCGGTCGCGACGTTCGAGGCCATGACGGAACTCCCGGCGGCGTTCCGCGCGTTGCTGGCGGAGCATTTCACGATGCCGCGCCTCGAACTCACGGCGCAGCAGACGTCGACGGACGGGACGCGCAAGTTCCTCTTTCGCATGCACGACGGGCAGTCCATCGAGACGGTCTCGATCCCGGACGATGACCGCGTCACCTTCTGCATCTCGTCGCAGGCCGGATGCCCGCTCGCGTGCGCGTTCTGCGCCACCGGGGCGATGGGTTTCGCGCGCAACCTGACGCCGTCGGAGATCGCGGGGCAGGTCCGGGAGCTCGCGCTGCTCGACCCGCCGCTGCGGGCGACCAACATCGTCTTCATGGGGATGGGCGAGCCGTTGATGAATTGGGCGGCCGTGGATCGCGTGCTCACGATCCTCAACAGCCCGCAGGGGTTCGGCATCGGCGCGCGGCACATCACCATCTCCACCGTGGGATGGCTGCCGGGGATCCAGGCGCTCGCGGCGCGGCCGGAGCAGTTCCGTCTCGCCATCTCCGTGCACGCGCCGAGCGACGCGCTGCGTGCCACGCTCATGCCGGTGAACATCAAATTCCCGCTCGACGACGTGATCGCCGCCGCCGCCGATTTCGACCGCCGTGTCACGTTCGAGTACGTGATGCTGGGCGGCGTGAACGACCAGCCGGAGCACGCGAAGATGCTGGCATCGCTGGCGAAACGATGCCGGGCCTTCGTGAACCTGATCCCGCTGCACCCCGGCGGCTCGATGGGGTTCACGCCGACCGGTCCGAGCGAGATCGGGAAGTTCGCGCGCACGATTCGCGCGCAGGGCGTGGAGGTGGCGATCCGGAAGAGCCGCGGCACGGACATCTCCGCCGCGTGCGGCCAGCTACGGGTGGAGCGACTCGCTCGGGGACGTCCAGCGACGGCCGATGAGGATCGTGAGGTCGAGATAGCGTGACGAGTCGGGGCGCGACTCCGCCCGCGCCGCGCCGAGCGCGGTGACGGCGAGCGCGGCCCACGCGGGATGCCCGCTGCGGTCGAGGACGAGCGACGAATCCTGCGTCTCCGCGGCACTCGCGTTCCCGAACGACACGACGTCGAACCCCGCGTCACGCATCGCGAACATCGCCTGACGAGCGAGGCCGCGCGTGCCGCTGGCGTTGAGCACCTCCACGCGCACGTGAAGACTCTCCGGCACCACGCGACCGACCGGGCGTGCGGGACCGGCGGACCTGACGGATACGCCGCGACGCCACGGCAGCGCGCGCCGTACTGCGTAGGCCGCTGCCGCGAGCAGCACGATGGCGAGCACGATCTTTCGGCCGATGCGCCGTGACCGGCGCGCCGCCGGCCTCAGCGGACCGAGTTCCACAGCCCGACGCTCTCGGGGAACAGCGACTTCCCTTCCCGCAGCGTCCACTCAAGCCGCATACGGACGACCTGCCGGAAGACGCCGTCGAAATCGCGCGGCACGCGCGTCGCGAGGAACGCGCGGTCCGCCTTCTGGAACCCGCGGCCCGGCTCCAGGAAATCGGCCATGAAGAGCGCACGCCCCGTGCGATCCCACGCCGGATTGCCCACGGTGTGATAGCGCACGGCGAGCAGCACGCCGTCGCGGGGCTCGCCGAGACGTTCGAGGCGCGTGGCGGCCGCGGGTCCATGCAACACGTCCACCGGCGCGTCGGCGAACGGACCGCCGGCTGTGAGCGCGCGCAGTTCCGATTCCGGCGCGTCGCGGAGGGCATCGTGCCAGAGTCCCACGTCGCGCCAGGCGTCGGCGTCCGCGCGGGCGAGCGCCATCTCCTGCGTCCACTGCACGAGCAGTCCCGTGACGCGTTCGATGTGGGCGCGCCGTTTCTCTCCGATCTGCGCCCAGGCGGGAAACTCGAACGGACCCGTCATCAGACGACGGTCGTGGTGATGCGCTGCGCGAGGTCGTTGAGGCTCGTGACGACCTCGCGGAGCCCCTGCACGGCCCCTGCCATCTCGCGCAGCGCCGAGGCCTGATCGACCGCCGACGCGGCCACCTGCTGCGCGCCCACG
>CAIRBD010000014.1 GCA_903876745.1 uncultured Gemmatimonadota bacterium | reverse complement strand
CGCGGACCGCGATGTTCGCCGCGCCGAGCACCCCCCACCGCACGACGCCGTGCGGCGGGCTGCTTATGGCACCACCGCCGGCGCCTTCGCGGGCTCGATGATGTCGTTCCAGTTCAGCACCGAGTTGAAGATCATGTTGAACTCGCCGTGGTTCTGCCAGCGATAGATCGGGTTGTTCGAGAACATGATCACGCGGCCGTGCCCCTTGTACGCCATCGGCACGTCGACGGCGAAGGGGCGCGACTTGAGCGAGTCGGCGCCCACCATCAGGCCGCTCAGGACCGACGCCTCGCCGCCCACGTAGCGCGCGAGCACGTTCGCGTCGTCGGCGACGCCCACCTTGAACGGCGTGCCGCCCACGTACTTCACCGGCATCTTGCCCGCGGCATAGCCGTAGAACACGGGATGTTCGGGCTTCACGATCTCGCCCTGCACGAGCGGGCGCTGCGACGTGAGTCCCGGCACGGTCGTCTTGTCGACGGTGTGGGCGAAACCGAACTCGATGGGCAGGCGCGCCGCATCGCCCACGGCGATGAGCGTACCGCCGCCGTCGAGGAAGGCACCGATCGCGTCCACGCCATCCTGCCCGAGCCCACCGGACATGTCAGCGGTCTCGCCGTACATGCCGAGGAACTTGTACTTGTCGCTCTTCTGGTAGGGCTGCGGCTTGGCGGCCGGCGCGGCGAGCGTCGTCTGGCGGCCGAGGTTCTGCTCGGCCATCAGGATGACGTCGTACTTGGCGCGCAGGTTGCCCGGCTTCACCTGCTCCTTGTAGAGGAGATCGTACGGCACGCCGAACTTCTCGAACGTGAGGCGATACCAGCCGAGGTTCTGCGTGCTGCTCCACGCGGAGTAGATGGCGACGCGCGGCAGGTCGGCGTTGTGCGTGGAGACCTTCGGCGCGGCGGCGAAGGTCGCGGCGGTAAGGCCGAGTTCCTCGACGGCGGCGCGCACGGCGGCGGCTTTGGTCATATCGGTGATCACGAACGAACCGGCCGGGAAGTCGACGCTGTCCACCTTGAACGACTTCTCGGCGATCGCCATCGGCACGTCTTTGAGCCGGTAGCGGAAGGTGATCATGTTGTTCGAGCCGTAGTGCGCGACGGCGATGCCCGCGGCCGCAGCGGCCGTGGACTTCACGGTGCCCTTGAGTTTCACCGTCTCGACGGGCGAGGTGGCGACCTTGAGGATTGCCGAGTCAGCGACTTCGGTCACATCCACCATCATCGCCATCCCCATCGACCAGCCGCTGTCGTCGTAGGTGGTGATGCGCGCGTCGGGGTACTGCTGCTTCTCGATGAGGTTCTTGGCGAGACGGCCGTAGGGCTGGTCGCGCTTGATGACGTACGAGCCGGCGGGATAGGTGGTGGTGCCGATCGTGAAGGGCGCCGTGGCCGTGCCCACTTCGATGCGCTGGATACGGAGGATGTTGATGAACTCCGCCACCTTGGTCATATCGCGCTGCACGGGAATGACGAAGCCGAACGGCGCCTTGTGCTTCCCTTCCTCGATGGAGTTGCGGCTCTTGATGTAGAAGTTCTCGAGCACGGTGGCCGGGAACATCGCCGTGAGCTGCAGCGAGGAGAGGACGCCGGTCTCCATGTAGTTGGTGTTGGAGCGGCGCGTGAAGGTATTGATGTCTTCCTGCGTGTACGCGAAGCCGCGATACCATTCGCGGTCCTGCGCACCGCCCTTGCCCGTGGGGAGCGGCGCGGGGCCACCGCGGCCGCCGCCGGGAGCACCTGCTCCCAGAGGGCCGCCGCTCGCGCCGGCCGCGACCGCGCCGGGT
>CAIRBD010000013.1 GCA_903876745.1 uncultured Gemmatimonadota bacterium | reverse complement strand
GCAGCCCCTTGGCGTCGTGCGCGATCTCGATGTCGAGGTCGTTGGTGTCGGCGAAGTGTAGCAGCCGGTCGAACGCGCCGGCGCGGTCGGGGTCGAGCGCGAGCAAGCCGGCGCGCTTGCCGCCGAACGCTTCGTCGTGCACGACGAGTTTCTGCGCGGTGAGCGTCTTGCCGCCGCCGGTGGGCCCGACGAGCGCGACCGTGTAAGGCCGTTCCTGGCGCGAAGCCCCGGGCCGGAGCACCGACGGGACCGGCGGGGCGAGCTGCCGGCGGAAGCGCGCGATCTCGACGGCGTCGACGGCCACCACTTCGATGTAGGTCTGGCCACCCTCGCGCACCACGCGCGAGTGGGCGATCATCGCGTCGTCGCCCAGCGTGCGGCTGACGTCGCGGTACACGGTGGCGAGGTCACGGCCTCGGAAGCGTTCAAGCCGCATGTTTCATCTCCCAGGTGCCAACGGCGCTGAGGTTCACGAACGGCGGTAGCTCGGCGAGCGAGACGACGGCGAGCCCGGGCATCACCGGCTCGACGAGCCGGCGGACACCGATGCGGAGTCCGGGCGGCACGATGAGGGGGAGCGTCCGGGCGTCGGGCGACGTCGCGCTCAGGTTCTGCAGTTCGCGCAGCAGACCGGCGAGCGAGTCGGGGGTGAGGAGGCTCGTGCCCGGCATCGCCGAGCGCGGGGCGAAGAGTCCCATGAGCGAGGCTTCGAGCCGGGGTCCGAGGGTGATGCCGCGCAGCGCACCGTCGTCGCCCATGAACTGATGGGCGATCACGTTGCCGAGCGAACGGCGCACGTGCTCGGTGAGCTGTTCCGGATCCTTGACCTGATCGGCGCTGTCGCCGACGGCCTCGAGGATCGTGACGAGGTCGCGGATGGGCACGCGCTCGCGCAGGAGGCGCTGGAGCACGCGGTGCAGCACGCCGAGCGAGAGCTTGGCGGGGATGACCTCGTCGACGAGCGCCGGGTGCGTCTTCTTGAGCGTCTCGACCATCTCCTGCACGTCCTGACGGCCGAGCAGTTCGGCGGCGTTCGCCTTGATGGTCTCCATGAGATGCGTGGCGACCATCGTCGTCGGTTCGACGACGACGTAGCCAAGCGCCTCGGCCTCGGAGCGGCGCGACGGCGCGATCCAGCGCGCCGGCATGCCGAAGCTCGGGTCGTTGGCTTCGACGCCGTCGATGGGCGCGAGCACGCCGCCCGTGTCGAGCGCGAGCACGAAGCGGGGCATGACTTCGGCGCGGGCGACTTCGGAGCCGCGCAGCTTGATGACGTATTCGTTGGCGGGGAGGCGCACGTCGTCGCGGATGCGGATGGCCGGCACGAGGATGCCGAGGTCCACGGCCGCCTGCTTGCGGAGCAGCGCGATGCGCTCGAGCAGGTCGCCGCCCTGCGATTCGTCGACGATCGGGATGAGAGCGTAGCCGACCTCGATCTCGATAGGGTCGAGCTGCAGCAGGTCCTTGAGCGGGCTCGGCGCGGGAGCGACGGCGGCCTCGACCACCGGACGTTCCGATTCGATGCGGGCGTCGCGCTCCACATGGGCGTCGGACGCCAGCCGGCCGACGACGGCGAACAGCGAGCCGAGGATGAGGAAGGGGACGGCGGGGAGGCCGGGCACGATGGCAAAGGCGGCGAGTACGCTGCCGGCGATGTAGAGCGCCTTGGGCTGCGCGCCGAGTTGCACGGCGAGCACGCTGCCGAGGCGGGTGCCGCCGGCGCTGGTCACCATGAGGCCGGCGGCCGTCGACACGATGAGCGCCGGGATCTGCGCGACGAGCCCCTCGCCGACGGTGAGGATCGTGTACGTGGAGGCGGCCTGCGCGAGCGGCATGTTGCGCTGCACGATGCCGATGAACATCCCGCCGAGGATGTTGATGCCCGTGATGAGGAGGCCGGCGATCGCGTCGCCCTTCACGAACTTCGAGGCGCCGTCCATCGCGCCGAAGAAGTCGGCCTGGCGGCTGATGATGGAGCGGCGCTCGCGCGCCGTGGCTTCGTCGATGAGGCCGGCGCTGAGGTCGGCGTCGATCGCCATCTGCTTGCCGGGCATCGCGTCGAGGGTGAACCGGGCCGCGACTTCGGCGACGCGGCCGGCGCCCTTCGTGATGACGATGAAGTTGATGCCGACGAGGATCAGGAAGAGCACGAGGCCGACGGCGTAGTTGCCGCCGATGACGAACGTGCCGAACGCCTGGATGACCTGCCCCGCGTGGCCCTGCCCGAGGATGAGCCGCGTGGAACTGACGTTGAGTGCGAGGCGGAACAGCGTGAGTAGCAGGAGCAGGGCGGGGAAAGAGCTGAACTCGAGCGGCTCGGTCGTGTAGAGGGCGGCGAGCAGCACCACGAGCGAGATGCCGATCGAGAGCGAGATGAAGAGGTCGAGCATGAACGGCGGCAGCGGCACCACCAGCAGGGCGATGACGAAGACGACGGCGATGGCGACGCCGACTTCGGCGAAGCGCGCGCGGCGCTGTTCGCCGTTGGCCGGAAGGACCGTGGTGCTCATGCGGGGACCGCTCCGTGTTTGCGGACCGGCGTGCCGTTGCGGGCGCGCTGGCGGATGATGAATGCGAGGACTTCGGCGACCGCGGCGTAGAGCTCGGCGGGGATCATCGCGCCGATCTGCGCGGAGCCCAGGAGCGCCCAGGCCAGCGGCTTGTTCTCGATCACCGGCACATCGTGTTCGTAGGCGATCTGCTTGATGCGCTCGGCGATCTTGCGCTGCCCCATGGCGAGCACGAAGGGCGCCGGCGCCTTCATCGGGTCGTACATCAGCGCCACGGCCACGTGCGTCGGGTTGACGATCACGACGTCGGCCTTGGGCACGTCCTTGAACATCTGGCGGCGCATGCGGCTGCGCGCGTTGGCGCGCATGCGGCCCTTCAGCATCTGGTCGCCCTCGGACTGCTTCATCTCCCGCCGCACCTCTTCCTTGCTCATCATCATCTGCTTGTGGTGCTGCCAGAGCTGGAAGACGTAGTCGGCGACGGCCATCACGAGGTAGGCGAGCCCCGCCGACACGAGGAGCTTCACGGCGTAGGTGCGCGTCGTCTCGAGCAGGCTCAGCGGGTCGCGCGAGGAGAGTTCGGTGAACTCGGGCCACGCGGCCGAGAGCGAACGCCACACCGCCCAGCCGATGATGCCCACCTTGAGGAGCGACTTCGCGAGATTGGCGACCTGCTGCCACCCGATCATCTGCCCGGCGTTGGTGATCGGGTTCAACCGCTCCCAGTTCGGTCCGAGCGGCTTCATGGAGATGACGCCGCGCGCCTGGACGCCGGCCACGGCGAACGCCGTCGCGCCCACGCCCGAGGCGAGGATGGCGATGATGCCGAGCATCTCGCGGCCGGTGTTCTGCAGGAGCGTCACCGCGGCGCCCTCGCCGTTGCGCATCTCGCCGATGGACTTCAGTCCGCTGCCGAACAGCTCGAGCATGCGGGTCGAGATCGCCGGGGCGATGGCGTTGAGGGTGAACGCGCCGGCCAGCAGCATCACGGCCGTCCCGAGTTCCGGCGACTTGGGGATGCGCCCTTCGTCCCGCGCCTCCTGCTGTTTCTTCGGAGTCGCTTGCTCGGTCTTCTCCATGTCGGAGGAGGAATCGGCCATCGGTTCCTCCTACCGCACCGCCGCGGCGGTGAAGCCGCGGGCGATGGTGCTCAGCATGCCATTGTAGACGCCGGTCCAGCCGCCGAAGAAGCGGCCGAACGCGGGAAGCGACGCGATGAGCGTGACGAGGCCGAGCGCGATCTGCACGGGGAACGCGACGGCGAGGATGTTCAGCTGCGGCGCGGCGCGTCCGAGGACGGCGAGCGCGACGTTGGCGATGAGCACCACCGCGATCACCGGCGCGGCGAAGCGCACGCCGAACGCGAAGAGCGAACCGCCGAGCTGCAGCATGGCGAAGAGCCCGCCCTGCAGCGACACCGGCTGTCCCACCGGGAGCGCCTGCACGCTGTCGGCGAGCGCCGAGAGCATGGTGTGGTGGAGATTGGCCGACAGCAGCAGCGTCACCGCGAAGAGCCGCAGGAACGTGCCGAGGATCGGCATCGATTCATTCGAGAGCGGATCGAGGATCGCCGAGCCGCTGAGGCCGATCTGCACGGCGACGATGTCGCCGGCCGCTTCGGCGGCGCCGATGAGCAGCGCCGCGCCCAAGCCGATGGAGAACCCGATCAGCGACTCGGTGACGAACGATTCGACGGAGATGTGCGGCACGCCGCGCACCGACGCGAGCGCGATCGGCTGCATCAGCACGGTGAGGATGAGGAGCAGCGCGACGCGGAACGTCCGCGGCACCATGGTCTCGGAGAGCGCCGGCGCCACCAGCAACAACCCACCCACGCGCGAGCCGAAGAGCACGAGCGTCTCGGCCGAACCCGGCGTCAGGGGATTGAAGGGGGCGATCTGCATCAGCGCGTCAGTTGGCCATCGACGGGATCGCGCGGAGCAGTTCAGCCGTGTACTTCACCGCCGTCTGGATCATCCACGGGAGACCGACGAGGAAGACCATCGCGACGGCCGTGAGTTTCGGCACGAACACGAGCGTCTGTTCCTGGATCTGCGTCACCGCCTGCAGGATGCTGATGATGAGGCCCACGACGAGCGCCACCGTGAGCATGGGGCCGGCCAGGGAGAG
>CAIRBD010000012.1 GCA_903876745.1 uncultured Gemmatimonadota bacterium | reverse complement strand
GGAGTTGGTGGGGGTGGTCGTTCTGGCGGTGGTCGGCGCCGTCCACGCCGCACGCGACGTTGACGCCGCAGCGGACTGCCCACCGGTCCACGCGCCCGGCTGTCCAGAGCCCGACTGCCCGGCCACGGAGCCGCCGCCCCATGCCCCCGCCTGGCCGCCGCCTGACGAGGCGGCTTGGCCTCCACCGTAGGCGGTGGCCTGCCCGCCTTCGTACGCGGCTGTCTGCCCTCCGCCCCACGCCGCCGTCTGGCCACCGCCGGTCGCCGACGCCGTCGACCACGCGCTGAGCGAGGCCGGCCCGGCCGACGCCGCAAGTTGTCCGCCACTCCAGGCGCTCAGCTGCGTGTTCCCATAGGTGACGGCGCTTGCGGAATACTGCGGCTGCACGCCCCGCTCGCGCTGCGCGGACGCGGCCGTGGACGGCACTCGCACCGTGGGTGACGGGGCCGGAGCGGAGGTCGGTACCGACTTCACGCCATGCTTGCGTGCCGCCGACGGCGATTCGCGCTCGGCCCATTGCTGGGCACCGAGCGGGATGCCGCCCGCGAGGCAGACTGCGAGGAGGGCCGTACGAAGGATGGTCATCGGGGCTCCGGAGGACTGATGATCATACCCCGTAAGCACGCGTTCGGATGCAGTCGGCCATGCACGGAATCTATGGCGTCCCGACTGCTTGCGATGCCCCGCCCCGAGCGCGATTGTACACACTTCATGCGGAAGATCCTCGCCCTCATCGGCGTCCTGCTCGCCGTGCACGTGGCCCTGCAGTTCGTGCACCCCGCCGGCGCAGTCGCCGCGCCCACGGGGAACGCGCTCGACGTGGGCATCGTGTTCGATCTCGGCGGCCGCGGCGACAAGTCGTTCAACGACGGCGCCTACATCGGGGCCATGCGCGCCGCCAAGGAACTCGGCGCGCGGGTGCGCTTCGTGGAGCCCGGTGAGGGCTCCGACCGCGAAGCCGGCCTGCGCCTGCTCGCCGCGGAAGGGATGGATCTGGTGATCGGGGTCGGGTTCATCTTCACCGACGACCTCACGTCGCTGGCCAAGGAATATCCGAACGTCGCCTTTGCCGGCGTGGATTACGCCGTCACGATCGACAAGAACGGCAACGCCGTCGCGCCGCCGAAGAACCTCGCCGCGCTCAAGTTTCGCGAGGAACAGGGATCGTTCCTCGTGGGGGCGATGGCCGCGCTCGTCGGCAACTCCAAGAAAGTCGGGTTCGTGGGCGGCATGGACTCGCCGCTCATCCACAAGTTCGAGGCGGGATACCGCGCCGGCGTGAAGCAGGTGTGCCCCGACTGCGAGGTGATCGCGCAGTACGCCGGCGTCACGCCCGAGGCGTTCCGCAATCCGGGGCGCGGCAAGGAACTCGCACTGAGTCAGTACCAGCAGGGTGTGAACGTCATCTATCACGCGTCGGGCTCCACGGGGCTGGGCGTGTTCGAGGCCGCCCGTACGCTCGACAAGTACGGCATCGGCGTGGACGCCGACCAATACAAGGAAGCGCCCGGCCACGTGCTCAGCTCTATGGTGAAGCGCGTGGACAACGCCGTGTTCGACGCCATCAAGCGCGTGGCCGACAAGTCGTTCACGGGCGGCATCTATTCGTTCGGCCTCGCCGAGGACGGCGTGGGCTATGTGTACGACGAGCACAACAAGGCGCTCATCCCCGATGCCGTGCGGCAGCGCCTCGAAGCGCTCAAGGCGGAGATCGTGGCCGGGCGCATCACCGTCCCCTCCACGAAATGACCGCTCCCACGACGCAGGTCCCGGCCGTGCGGTTGACGGCGATCGAGAAGCGGTTCGGCCCCGTGCGCGCCAACCGCGGCGCCTCGCTCGAGGTGCGGCAGGGGGAGATCCACGCGCTCGTCGGCGAGAACGGCGCCGGCAAGAGCACGCTCATGAAGATCCTGAGCGGCGCAATGCCTTGCGACGGCGGCCGCATCGAGGTGGGCGGCCGCGACGTCACGGGATGGACCACCGCCGAGGCGATCGCGAGCGGCGTGGGGATGGTGCACCAGCATTTCATGCTCGTGCCGACGCTCACCGTGGCCGAGAACGTAGTGCTCGGCCGCGAGCCGGTGAGCGTGGGCACCTTCGACCGCGCGCGCGCCATCCGGGACGTGGAGCAGTTGTGCGAGCAGAGCGGGCTGATCGTGCCGCCCGACCGCCTCGTGGCCGACCTCTCGGTGGGCGAAGCGCAGCGCGTGGAGATCCTCAAGACGCTGTACCGCGGCGCGCGCATCCTACTGCTCGACGAACCCACGGCGGTGCTCTCACCGCCCGAGGTGGCGGAACTGTGGAAGGTGCTGCGTCGCGTGCGCGACGGCGGCGCGACGATCGTGCTCATCACGCACAAGCTCGATGAAGTCATGAACGTCACCGAACAGGTGACGGTGATGCGGCAGGGGGAGACGGTGGCGCGGTTCTCCACGGCCTCGACGACGCCCGAAGGGATCGCCCACGCGATGGTCGGACGCGCCGTCGATCTGTCGGTGCGCGCAGGGCGCGAGGGGAGCGCCGTGCCGGCCACGCCGAGTGCGCCGGCGCTCGAGGTTCGCAATCTCGTGGTGCGCGGCCCGCGCGTGGAACGCGCCGTCAACGACATCTCGTTCACGGTAGCGCCTGGGGAGATCTTCGGCATCGCGGGCGTCGAAGGGAACGGCCAGACCGAACTGCTCGAGGCGATCGCCGGGCTGCGCGGCGTCACGAGCGGCCGCATCGTGCTCGGCGGCGCCGACATCACGGCGCTCGGTGTGCGGGCGCGCGGCGACGCCGGACTCTCGCACATTCCCGAGGACCGGCACCGGCGCGGACTGATCCTCGAGTACTCGGTCGCCGACAACCTGATCCTCGGGCGTCAGCATCACTACCAACAGCGCGGCGTATTGGATGGCGACGCGATCGCGTCGAACGCCGCCGCGCAGATCGCCGGCTACGACATACGCCCCGCCGACGCGACACTGCCGGCGCAGGCGCTCTCGGGCGGCAACCAGCAGAAGATCGTGATCGCGCGCGAGATGTCGCGCCCGTTCACCGCATTGCTCGCGGCGCAGCCCACGCGCGGCGTGGACGTGGGCGCGATCGAGTTCATCCACGACGAACTGAGAAAGGCGCGCGACGCCGGCAAGGCGATCCTGCTCGTGAGCGCCGAGCTGCGTGAAGTGCTCACGCTCGCCGATCGCATCGCGGTGATGTACGGCGGCAAGTTCGTGACCGTGCTGCCGCGCAGCGAAGCCAACGAAGAAGTACTCGGCCCCTACATGACCGGCGCCAAACGGGAGAGTGCCGCGTGAACGCGCGCCTGCGTGCCACGTTCGAGGAAGCGGTGCTGCCGCCGCTCGTGGCGCTCGCCGTGGCGTTCGTGGCCGGCGATCTGCTCATCCTGATGTACGGTCAGGCGCCGGGCGCGGTGTGGCGCCTGCTGTTCGACGGCACGTGGGGCAAAGCGTACGGTTTCGGGCAGGTACTCTACAAGGCGACGACGCTCACCTGCACCGGCCTCGCGGTGGCGATGTCGCTGCGCGCCGGACTGTTCAACATCGGCGCCGAGGGACAGCTCGCCGCGGGCGGATTCGGCGCGGCGGTCGTGGGGCTGTGGTTGCCCGTGGGGACTCCCGCGATCATCGCCGTGCCGCTCTGCGTGATGGCGGCGTGCCTCGCCGGCGGCGCGGTGGGCGCGGTGCCCGGCGTGCTGCGCGCGAAGTTCGGCGCGCACGAAGTGATCGTGACGATCATGTCGAACTTCATCGTGCTCGCGTTGCTGAACTACATCGTCAGTGCCAAGCTGCACGTGCCCGAGACGCTGCACACGCCGGCGATGCACGCGGGCGCGGTACCGCGGCTCTCGGGCGTCATCGCCGGCTTCCACGGATCGGCGGCCAATTGGACGATCGTCATCGTGGTGGCCGCGTGCGCGGCGGCCTGGTGGTACCTGTTCCGCACGCGCGCCGGCTATGAACTGCGCGCCGTGGGGCTGCAGCCCGACGCGGCGGAGTACGCGGGCGTTCGCGTGGGGAACACGTGGCGCAACGCGCTGATGCTCTCCGGTGCGCTGGCCGGCCTGGGCGGCGTGAACTTCGTGCTCGGCTACAAGAACTATTATGAGGACGGTTTCGCGGGCGGCGCCGGTTTCCTCGGCATCGCCGTGGCCCTCGTCGGCCGCAACCATCCCCTCGGCGTGCTGCTCGCGGCGTTGTTCTTCGCCACGTTGAGCCAGGGCGGGCTCGCCATCAACGCGATGGTGCCCAAGCAGATCGTGGAAGTGCTGCAGGGGATCGTGATCATCGCCGTGGCGACCTCGGTGCCGGAAGTGCGGCGCGTGCTGCGCAACGCCGCCGGCAAGCTCGCGGGAGGGCGCGCATGAGTCTGCTCCTCTTCCTCGCGCAGACGCTGCGCATCGCGATCCCGTACCTGTTCGCTGCCGCGGGCGGCGCGCTCGCCGAGCGCGC
>CAIRBD010000011.1 GCA_903876745.1 uncultured Gemmatimonadota bacterium | reverse complement strand
GAGCGGTTCCGCATCATCTTCGGGAGCGACAGCGCGGCGTGGATCGCGCGCGATCCGGTGCACCTGCTCGATCGCGCGCGGGCGCGGCACGACGCACTGCCGGCGATGTTCGCCGATTGCGGCACCGAGGATTTCCTCGTCGCGGAGAACCGCGCCTTCCGCGACGCGCTCGCGGCGCGCGGCGTGCCGCTCGCATACGCCGAGTGGCCGGGCGCTCACACGTGGCCGTACTGGCGCGATCACGTGGCACAGAGTCTTACCTTCCTCGCCGCGACGATCGCCAAGTGACGCGCTCCGGCTTCTTCCCGCGGCAGAGCATCCAGTGGAAGCTGGAGGAGCCGGCGGCATTGCGCCGCCTGTCGCTCTCGCTGCCGGAGATGGCGCTGCTCACCGGCGTGCCGCTGCATCTGTGGCGCGCCTTCGCGCTCACGCACGGCACGCCCGACAGCTGGAGCTGGGTGGGGGGGACGTTCCTCGCGGGGATGGTGTTCCTCTACGTGATGCTCACGCTGCATCTCGGGAACTTCACGATCCGCACCTGGGCGTGGCGCGCGCCGGCGTTCGCCGTGCTCGTGTCGGGGAGCGAGATCGTGACGAGCCTCGCGCTCACGGCGTTGGGCGTGGAGCCGCTGGGGTCGGAGAAGGCCGAGCTGAGCGACTGGCTGCCGACGGCGACGCGCATCCTGCTGCTGCGGTTCATCGGCGTGATCCTGTTCGCGTTCGTGCTGGCGATCGTCGTCGGCATCGTGCGCCGGCTGCTGCTCGCGGGCGAGCACCGGACGAGCACGGCGGAAGCGGTGCACCGGGGGTCGGTGGAGCAGAGTGCCATCAACGAGTCTGAAAAAGACAGCAAGGCGTGAGCGGAACAACGCCGCAGGTTGACGCAGGTCGTTCTTGAGCGAGGGGGACCGGTCGGTGCGGACGAATTCACGGACGAAATCAATTCAACGACTGCTTGGCATCGTGAGTTTCGTGCTCGCGGCGCGCGCCGCGTACGGACAGGATGCGCCCAAGGCGCGGGCGGTGTCCAAGGTCGCGCCCGCGGCGCTGCCGGCGGCGGAGCGGCCGTTCGGGACGCTGCGCGATCAGGCGGCGGTGCAGCAGCAGTGGCTCAAGCAGCGGCTCGACGCCACGCTGCCGGGGCTGATGCGCAAGCACGCCATCGACATGTGGGTGGTGCCGATGCGGGAGTACAACGAGGATCCCGTGTTCTGGAGCATCACGTCGCCCGAGACGATGGCGGCGCGCCGGCGCACGATCTACGTGTTCTTCGACAAATGCGCCGCGAGCGGCGCGGCGCCGGGACCGAACTGCGTGGAGCGCATCGCGCTCGGCGGGAGCACGCAGGGCGGCGTGTTCGAGGCGCGGCGCTCTACGAAAGCCGTGGAAGCCGCCGTCGGCGGGCGGCAGGCCGAGCTGTGGGGCGATGAACAGTGGCAGGCGCTCAAGCAGCTCATCGAGGAGAAGAAGCCGTCGGTGATCGGCATCGACCGGTCGAAGACCTTCGCCTTCAGCGACGGCCTCTCGAGTGGCGAGCTGCAGGGGATGAGCGAAGCGCTGGGCGACACGTGGACGAAGAAGTTCAAGGACGCCGAGGGGCTGCCGCTGGAACTCGTGGCGTCGCGGCTGCCCGATGAGGAGGCGTTCTTCGTGAAGATGACGGCGAAGGTGTGGGGGATGACGCAGACGATGTTCTCGGGCCGCGTCATCGTGCCGGGCAAGACGAAGACGAGCGACCTCGTGTGGTGGTGGCGCCAGCGCGTGAACGATCAGGGGCTGGGGACGTGGTTCCAGCCGAGCATCGAGGTGCAGCGGAAAGGGAAGACGTCGGAGGAACTCGGCGACGATCCCGTGATCCAGCGCGGCGACGTGCTGCACTGCGACGTGGGGATCACCGTGAGCCGGCTGAACACCGACACGCAACACAATGCCTATGTGCTGCTCCCCGGCGAGACCGACGCGCCAGCCGGGTTGAAGCGGGCGCTGGCGAACGCGAACGCGATGCAGGACGTCGCGATGGAGGAGATGCGCGTGGGGCGCACGGGGAACGAAATCCTCAAGTCGGTGCTTGAGAGGATGCAGGGGAAGGGGATCGATGGCACGATGTACTCGCATCCCATCGGGATGAACGGGCACGGGGCGGGGCCGCTGATCGGGTTGTGGGATTATCAGGACGGCGTGCCGGGGCGCGGCGATGCGAAGGTGATCCCGAGCATGTGGTTCAGCATCGAGTTGCAGGCGACGACGGCGGTGCCGGAGTGGGGCGGGCAGCGGGTGCGGATGGCGCAGGAGGAGGACATGATGGTCGGGGCGGACGGGCGCCCCCGGTGGGCTCTGAAGCGGCAGGACCGGCTGTTCTTGGTTCGATGACTACAACGGCGGGTTTACGGTTGACGGTTAACCGTTAGCGGTCAACCGTTAACGACCGTAAACGCCGTTGAACGTTAGATTTCGTCCCACGATGAAAAAGCACTCAAAGCAACTGATCGTCGTCGGCGACCGCGTGCTGGTGCGCGTGGAAGAGGGAGAGGAGCGCACGAAAGTGGGGCTCTATCTTCCCGCGACGGCGGTGGACAATCAGGCGGTGCAGGGCGGGACGATCGTGGCGACCGGGCCGGGTTCGCCGCTGCCGATGGTCGAGGAGCATCTCGACGAGCCGTGGAAGATCACGGGGAGCAAGGAGACCCGGCACGTGCCGATGCAAGCCCGCGTGGGCGACTACGCGCTGTTCTTTCGCAAGGCGGCGGTGGAGATCACGTTCGAGGACGAGACGTATCTCGTGGTGCCGCAGGCCGCGATACTCACGCTGGCACGACCAACCTAGGGAGCAGACCATGCAGGTGCTGAACTACGACGAACGGATGATCGCGCCGATGCGGCAGGAGCTGACGCGCTTCGGGATCGTGGAGTTGCGCACGGCCGCCGAGGTGGAGACGGCGATCAAGAGCACGCCGGGAACGGCGCTCGTGGTGGTGAACTCGGTGTGCGGTTGCGCGGCGCGCATGGCGCGCCCGGCCGTGGCGATGGCGCTGATGGGCGATACGAAGCCCGACCACAGCTACACGGTGTTCGCCGGTCAGGACATCGAAGCGACCAAGCAGGCGCGGTCACACTTCACCGGGTACGCACCGAGTTCGCCGTCAATCGCGCTGTTCAAGGACGGCAAGCTGGTGACGATGATCGAGCGCTACCAGATCGAGGGGCGGCCGGCGGACGAGATCGCGGCGGATCTGACGGCGGCGTTCGAGCGGTACTGCAAGTAGGGGGCACCGTGAGTAGAGGCAGACGGTTCATGTCGACCGGTCACGTGCAACGGCCGCGCCGCTCCGGAAGTCTTCGGCGCGGCGTTCGCTTTTACTGGTCAAGTCCTTGACGCCATAAGGTAAATCGCCGAGCGTTCGGACATGGGTGAGTCGCGGGGGGCTGTCCGATCGAACGAGGCAGGAGCGCCGCTCGCGCTGCACGAGCACGCGATGGGCAACCTCGCCTACATCCGCGACACGATGGCGCGCGCCGGCTCGTTCACGAGCGTATCGGGCACGGGGATGATCGGTGCCGGCGTGATGGGGTTTCTGGCAAGCATGGCCTCGTTCGTCATCACCGTCGAGCGCGATCCGTGGAACTGGCTACTGCTCTGGCTTGGCGCGGCCGCGGCGGCCATCACGTTCTCGGTGCTCAACATCCGCGCGAAGGCGCTGCGCACCAATCAGTTGCTTTCGGGGAGCGCGGGGCGCACCTTCGCGCTCGCCTTCCTGCCGGGAATCATCGCCGGCGCGGTGATGACGGCGGCACTGGTACACGCCCGCGAGTGGTCGATACTTCCGGGTGGATGGCTGACGCTCTACGGCGCGGCCGTCACGGCGGGCGGCGCCTTCTCGGTGCGTCCCGTGCCGGTGATGGGCGCGATAATCTTCATGCTGGGCGTGGCGTGCTTCGCCGCGCCCGCGCCGTGGTACCCGATCTTCCTCGCCGCCGGATTCGGCGGCGCGCATCTGTGGTTCGGCCTACGCATCGCGAGGCAGCACGGTGGCTAGACAGACTCCCGCGGCCATACGCCGCACGGAACGCACGTCCGACCGCGGCACCCCCGCCGCCGGCCTCAAGGCGCACGACGGCGGCGCCTCGGGCGCGCAGGCGCTCGACAAGCTCATCCACGAGCGCATCCGTCTGGGCATCGTGAGCGCGCTCGCCGTGAACGAACGGCTCTCGTTCAACGAACTCAAGGAGCTGCTGCAGACCACCGACGGCAACGTGAGCGTGCACGCGCGCAAGCTCGAAGACGCGGGCTACGTGAGTTGCCACAAGGGGTTCGAGGGGCGGGTGCCGAGGACGGAGTACAAGCTCACGGCGGCGGGCAAGCGGGCGCTGGAGCGGTACCTCGGGCACATGGAAGCGCTGATCAAGGCGGCGCGGGGGGAGTAGGCGCCTATGCGAGATCG
>CAIRBD010000010.1 GCA_903876745.1 uncultured Gemmatimonadota bacterium | reverse complement strand
GATCCGGATGGCGACGGTCTCACTCGCCGGCTGTTTCGGCTGTCACATGTCGTTGCTCGACATCGACGAACGGCTGCTCGAGTTGATCCAGCGCGTGGAGTTCGACCGCTCGCCGCTCACCGACATCAAGGAGGTCGGTCCCTGCGACATCGGGCTCATCGAGGGCGGATTGTGCAACTCCGAGAACGTGCACGTGCTGCGTGAGTTCCGCGCGCAGTGCAAGACGCTCGTGGCCGTCGGCGCGTGCGCGATCAGCGGCGGCCTGCCCGCGCAGCGCAACCACCTCGATCTCGGCGCGATGCTCGAGGACACGTATCACCGGCGCCTCGGGATGAGCGAGGGCAGCGTCATCCCCAACGACCCCGAACTGCCGCTGCCGCTGCGCCACGTGCACCCGATCCACGAGGTCGTGCACGTGGATTACAGCCTGCCGGGATGCCCGCCCTCCGCTGACGCCCTCTGGCAGTTCCTGGGCGACCTGATGGCCGGGCGCACGCCGCATCTCGGGCCCGACACCCTGCGCTACGACTGAGCAACGAGCCTATCGTGACATTCGACCTCGAGACCGCCGCTTCGCCCAAGGGACTCCGCCGTGTCGCCATCGATCCGGTGTCGCGGGTCGAAGGGCACGGCAAGGTGACGATCCTGCTCGACGACGAGAATCGTGTGCAGCAGGTGCGGCTGCACATCGTCGAGTTCCGCGGGTTCGAGAAGTTCATCGAGGGACGGCCGTACTGGGAGGTGCCGGTGATGGTGCAGCGGCTCTGCGGCATCTGCCCCGTGAGCCACCACCTCGCGGCCTCCAAGGCGATGGACCTCGTGATCGGTGCGGTGCCGGTGACGCCGAGCGCCGAGAAGATCCGCCGTCTGATGCACTATGGGCAGATCATGCAGTCGCACGCGCTGCACTTCTTCCACCTGTCGTCGCCCGACCTGCTGTTCGGCTTCGATTCCGAGGTGGGGCGGCGCAACATCGTCGGCGTGGCGATGGAACATCCCGAGATCGCGAAGAAGGGCGTGTTGCTGCGGAAGTTCGGGCAGGAGGTCATCCGTGTGACGGCGGGGAAGCGCGTGCACGGCACGGGCTCCGTGCCCGGCGGCATGAACAAGCACGTGAGCCGCGCCGATCGTGATATGCTGCGGCACGACATCCCGCAGATGCTCGAGTGGGCGCAGGACGCGGTGAACCTCGCGCGTCAGCTGCACATGCAGAACGCGGCGATGCACGACCGGTTCGGCGCGTTCCGCAGCAACATGCTGTCGCTGGTGCGCGCCGACGGCGCGATGGACCTGTACGACGGCGTGCTGCGCGCGCGCGACGCCGACGGCACGCTGATCCTCGACGGCGCGAGCGATCAGAGCTACCTCGACCTCCTCGAAGAGGAGGTGCGCCCCTGGACCTACATGAAGTTTCCCCACCTCCGCGCACTGGGGCGGGAGAAGGGGTGGTACCGCGTGGGCCCGCTGGCGCGCGTGCAGAACTGCGACGTCATCCCCACGCCGCTCGCCGAGGCGCAGCGGCAGGAGTTCCTGGCCTGGGGGAACGGCGCGGTGATCCACGCCACGCTGGCCTACCACTGGGCGCGCATGATCGAGGCGCTGCACGCCGTAGAGGTGATCCAGCAGCTGCTCGACGATCCCGACATCCTCGCGGGCGAGCTGATGGCGGCGGGCGAGCGCCGCGGCGAAGGCGTCGGCGTGATCGAGGCGCCGCGCGGCACGCTCATCCACCACTACAAGGTGGGGCCGGACGACCTCGTCACGATGTGCAACCTCATCGTCTCGACGACGCACAACAACCAGGCGATGAACGAGGCCGTGCGCTCGGTGGCCCGTGAGTACCTGGACGGGTTCGAGATCACCGAGGGGCTGCTGAACCGCATCGAGGTGGCCATCCGCGCGTACGATCCGTGCCTGTCGTGCGCGACGCACGCGCTGGGGCGGATGCCGCTCGACGTCGCCGTGCTCGGCCCGCGCGGTGCGGTGCTCGACCACATCACGAAATCATCGGAAGGAGGGATCGTGCGCAACCTCGACGCGCCGGTGCGCTTCGACGGATGACGGCGCCGCTGTTGGTGTTCGGCTGGGGCAACGCGAGTCGCGGCGACGACGCGCTCGGTCCGCTCTTCGTCCACCGGTTGCAGGAACGCATCGGGGCTCGCTGTACGGGGCACGTGGAGTTCCTCGAGGATTATCAGCTGCAGGTGGAGCACGCGCTCGATCTCGTGGGACGCCGGCAGGTGCTGTTCATCGATGCGAGCGTGGACTGCGTCGCGCCGTTCCAGGTGAGCGAACCGCAGGCGTCGCGCGATACGACCTTCACGACGCACGCGATGTCGCCCGCGGCGGTGCTGCAGGTGTTTCGGGACCTGCAGGGCGTGGAGCCGCCTGCGTGCACGCTGCTGGCGATCCGCGGAATTCGGTTCGAGTTGGGAGAGCCGGCGGGCGTCGAGGCGCTGGCGCATCTCGAGCGCGCGCTCGATTGGGGGGAGTGGTGGTTCGACGAGGCGTGCGCGGCGGAGCGGGTGGGCGGCGTTCAGGCGCGCGAGAATGCCGCGGTGCCGGCGCGCTAGCGTCCCCGCAGCCGCTGTACGTGCCGCAGTCGCATCTGCTCTTCGCGTTCCCGCTCTTCGAGCTGCCGACGCACGCCGGCGATGGCGGCGGTGAGGGCGGGCGCGACCCGCTGCTCGAGGGTCCGCAGGCGGCGCGTGGTGTCGGCGAGCGCCTCGCTGAGCCGCCGTACACGCTGCTCGCGCGGCGCGGCCTCCACGAGGAGTTCGGTGAGCCTCTCGTATGCGGATGCGGCGTCCGCCGCGGACGGGCCCGCGAGCTGCGGTGCGAGACCTCGGGCGTCCATGGTGCGCGTGAACGTGGGCGCGCCCACGACCTCGCTCACGGTGATCCCCCATACCTGCGCGGGACGCAGCTCGATGGCGGGCTGCCTGAGTGGCCATGACATCGGCG
>CAIRBD010000009.1 GCA_903876745.1 uncultured Gemmatimonadota bacterium | reverse complement strand
GCCGCGCGCGCCGCGCGCTGTTCACGCAGCCCAAGTGCTACGTCTTCGATGCGGGCGTGTATCGCGCCATGCCCGCCGATCCGGAGCAGGCAGCGGAGGACGTCGAGATGGCCGCGCTCGAAGGGCTGGTGTTCCAGCATCTGCGCGCCTGGGCGTCGTGGGCACCAAAGGCCGAGCGGACGATGGGGTTCTGGCGCACGCGCACGGGGCACCAGATGCCCTTTGTGATCCAGTCGCGCGACGAGTTCGTCGCCATCGCCGTGAAGAACGCGTTCGCCGTGACCGACGACGACATCGACGAAGCCCGGGCGTTCCTCGTCGACTATCCGCAGGCGAAGGTGATCGTGCTGCACCGCGGCCCCGAACGCACGGAACGCAAGCGCATCCTGTGCCTGCCCGTGGACGAGTTCCTGCCTCGGCTGCACCCATCCCGCTCCGTGAGCGTCGCGGCGCGGCAGGGCGAACGGCACGTGGAGACGGGCGGCGATGTGCCCGAAGCGCGCGAGCTGTACGGGCCGCCCGGCACCGGCGTGTCGCTCGACGTGGTCGTCTCGGACGCCGGTACCGGGCGCATCGCGTAGGCCGCCGTTACTGGCCGGCCGGCAGTCGGTAGACGGTGAACTGCGGGTGCAGCGTGGACGAAAGCGCCGTGTTCGTGGGCGTCGAGAACTGTAACGTGACCGCGGCAGACGATGCGGGCGTGTCGACGCGCCAGTAGGCCATCGTCCCTGGATACATGATGAGGGTCGACGAATCCGCCGCGAGCGGCGAGAGGATCAGCGGCGACGCGGTCGGCACGCTCGTGCCGCTCGACGTGGCGTAGAGCCGTGCCCAGAGTGAGCGCAGATTGCGGCTGGTGAACCGGTTCACGGCGGGCGCCGTGGTGCGAGCGAGCCCCGGCAAGCTGTCGGTGTAGAGCGCGAGCCCGAAGTTCGCGAAGAGGGTGGGAAACGACTGCCCCGTGGCGGCGGCGATGGCCGCGGCCCCGTTCGCCGATCCCGACGCGATCGCGCGGAGTGCACCCTTGCCGTACTGGTCGGCGATATAGCGCGCCAGCAACCACGCGCCGCCGCGCCAGCTGAATCCGTCGTTCGAGTCGTCCTGCACGAGGAGCCCCGCCGTGTCGGGGAGCAGGGCGTACTGGTACGAGTCGTACAGGAAGCTGGAGATGAAGCCCTGCGACGAGTCGGGGAACATCTGCGCGGCGTTCGTGCGGCATGCCGGCGGCGGGCACTTCTGCTCGTAGTAGAGCGAACCGAGTTCCTCGCCGACGATGGCGAGCCCCTCGTCGAGCCATCCCACGAGCGGCGCGCCGGAGCGCAGCACGGAGTGCTGCGAGTACGCGATGAGATGTTCGAGCTCGTGCAGGAAGGTGGCCGGGACGTCGAGTCCCACGTCGGCGACGGTGTGCGCGCAGCTCACCGTCGCGTTCGGGTCGGGGACGATGGAGTAGAACACCTCGCCCTGGTTGGAGTTCGGGTCGGAGGCGACGAAGTCGGTGGGGTCGAAGAAACCGGCGACGAAGCCCGACGTGTTGCACGTGGCCTTGGGCGTGTCGGCGTTGACCTGCGGCGTCATCACCATGATGAAGTGGCCGTTGTTGTCGACGTCCGAGGGCGACCCGAACGCGGCGGTGTCGAGCGGATACAGCGTCTGGTCGAAGAGCTGTCCGTAGGCCTGCAGTTGCGCAGCCGTGAAACCGCCGGCCGGCGCGAGCGTGTCCACGTACAGCAGCAGGTTGGTGCCCGCATACGCGAGACGCGTCGTGACGGTGGCGTACGTGTTCACCGTCATGCTCGACGCCACGTGGAAGGCGCGGATGCTGCCCGCGGCGGGAGTCGGTAGCACGGCGGCGTGCACGCGGGATGCCCGCGCGCGCACCGACAGCTGGCTCGCGCTCACTGCGGAGGCCTGCTGGCGTGCCCGGCCGAGCATCGCGCGGTCGGCGGCCATCTGTGCCGGATTGCGGCGGATGGGGAGCAACGGCGAGCCAAAGCCCGAGAGCGGCGCCGCAAGCGACGCGGATCCCGACCAGCGGGCGGAGGCGGCCGCGGCCG
>CAIRBD010000008.1 GCA_903876745.1 uncultured Gemmatimonadota bacterium | reverse complement strand
GCGGCTGGCGCGGCTGGCGCGGCTGGCGCGGCTGGCGCGGCTGGCGCCGCGAGCGATGCGCCCTTCTCCGTCTCGATGCGCGCCACGACCGCGTTCACGCCGACCGTCGTGCCTTCGTGCACGATGATCTCGGCGAGCACGCCCGCCGTGGGCGCCGGGATCTCGGCGTCCACCTTGTCGGTGGAGATCTCGAAGATCGGTTCGTCGCGCTTCACTTCGTCGCCGACCTTCTTCAGCCAACGGGACACCGTCCCCTCGGCGATCGACTCCCCCATCTGGGGCATGATGACGTCTACGCGTGCCACCGCGGATTCCTCACTGGGTGTTCGGTCGCTTGGCCGGCTTGCCCAGCACCCGCAGGACAAGCACCGGCAGACTGAGGGCGCCGGTCGCGCCCCCCGCCAAAGCATAAATGTACCAGTTGCACGACGGAATGCCCTGGCAAGCCTGCTCGTGCGTCACGTACGCGATGATCTTCGACACGAGCACGAGGATCATGGCGCCGCTGAAAAAGCCCAGCCAGGCGGTGACGCAGCCGATGGCCACGCGGCGCACGCCCGAGATGTGGGGCGCGTCGGCGACCTCCGGCGCGCCACCGTCGGGAGCGTTCGGCACGGTCATCCGGTCAGTACGCGGCGCTGGAGGCGTGCCGTTCGTCGGTCTGCCGATGCAGCTGCACGAAGAACTTCTTGACGTTGCGGTCGAGCCGGCTCTCGCCCTGCGCCGTGGTGTGCGCCTCGACGAACGTGTAGTGCCCGCCCTCCATCTTCACGGAGAGCGTGAGCGTCTGGGGCTCCTCGGGGGCGCCGACGACACCCTCGAACGAGCGGCTACGCGCCGCCGCGTGCGTCTGCCGCAGGCCGATCGTCGGGAAGAACGCGTCGGCCTCAGCGAGGACGGCGTCGGGCAACACACTGGTGCGATGGAAGTGCTTCACGGTTTGACCTCTTGTTCACCTGGTTCGAGTCCTGCGCGAATGAGCTGGCGCCAATCGAGCGTGCGCTGCAACGGCTGCGTCGAATCGGCCCGGAACTGCAGCCCCATCGCCCATTCACCGGCGGTGAGGAACGTCAACGTGGCGTGATAGGTACCCACCTCGGGGCCATACACGAACCCGTCCGCGATGGTGTGGCGGTCGGAGTTCGTCGCGAAGAGGCGCCCCTGCCCGTTCACGATGGGTTGGCGCGATTTCTTGTCCTTCACGGTGATCGTGTAGTGCGTCTGCTCTTCGGAGCGCGGCGGCACGACGTCGGCGTGGATGCGGAACTCAAAGTCGTCGGTCCATCCCCGCTGGTCGGTGGGCGGATCGGCGGGACCGCACGACGCGCTCAGCAGCGCGGCGGCGCACAGCATCCAGCGGCGGGAAGCGTGGGTGTTCATGGGTGGTACTCCAGGCCAAGGTGGGTGATCTGTTCCTCTCCCATCACATGGCGAAGCGTGTTCTTGAGCTTCGTCTGCTGAATGAAAAGATCGTGCTCGGGGTGAAGTCCCGCAGCAGACATCGGCGACTTGTAATAGAAGCTTAACCATTCCTGAATCCCGCGCATCCCGGCCCGCTGCGCGAAGTCGCTGAAGAGCGCGAGATCGAGCACCAGCGGCGCCGCGAGGATCGAATCACGACACAGGAAGTTCACTTTGATCTGCATCGGATAGTTCATCCACCCGACGATGTCGATGCTGTCCCACCCTTCCTTGTTGTCGCCGCGCGGCGGGTAGTAGTTGATGCGCACGACGTGCGAGACATCCTTGTACAGCTCGGGGTACAGCTCCGGCTGCAGGATCGTATCCAGCACGGAGAGCTTCGACGTTTCCTTCGTCTTGAACGACGCCGGATCCTCAAGCACCTCGCCGTCGCGATTGCCAAGGATGTTCGTCGAGTACCAGCCGGCGAGCCCGAGCATGCGCGCCTTGATGCCGGGCGCGATGACGGTCTTCATCCACGTCTGCCCGGTCTTGAAATCCTTCCCCGACACGGGCACGCCGCGCGCGTTCGCCAGTTCGAGCAGCGCCGGAATGTCCACCGTGAGGTTCGGCGCGCCGTTCGCGAACGGCGCGTCTTCCATCAACGCGGCCCAGGCATAGAGCATCGACGGCGCGATGGAGTCGTCGCTGGCCTCCATGGCCGCCTCGAACGCCGCGAGCGTCTGATGGGCGGGGCCGGGTTCGATGAACGTCTCGGTGCTCGCGCACCACACCACGACGAGCCGGTCGAGCTGATGCAGTGCCTTGAAATCACGGATGTCCTGCCGCAGCTGCTCCGCGAGGTCGCGTTTGGTGTTGCCGTGTTTCACGTTCTCGCCGTGCAGCCGCGTCACGTAGCGGTTGTCGAACACGGCGGGCATCGGCCGGATGGCGGCGAGGAAGTCGGCGACGCGCTCGATGTCGCGCTCGTCCAGCACGCCGGCCGTGCGGGCCGCCGCCAGCGCATCATCGGCGATCGGGTCCCACGCCCCGAACACGAGATCGTCGAGCGACGCGAGCGGCACGAAATCGCGGATGAGCGGCGAGCGTTTCTCGGCGCGCTGACCGAGGCGGATCGTCGCCATCTGCGTGAGCGACCCGATGGGGCGGCTGTGGCCGCGCCGGATACTCTCGACGCCCGCCATGAACGTCGTCGCGACCGCGCCGAGTCCCGGCGTGAGGATGCCGAGTCGGCCGGTCGCCGGGCGAATGGTATGGGCGGAACTCATGCCGTCGCCTGCCGGACGAAGAGGATGCGCTGCACGGCCGTGATCCACGCCGTGGCGGCGAGCAGCGTGACGATCCCCATGAGGATCCATCCACCGAACGCGAGGCCGAAGAACGCTTGCGGGGCCGCGAGGAGCGTGACGCGCTCCGGGCGCTGCATCATGCCCACCTTGGCGTCGATCCCCAGCGCCTCGGCGCGCGCCCTCGTGTACGACGTGAGATACGTGCCGACGATCGCCGCGAGGGAGATCCCCACCATCGCGACGCTGTGGTTCGGGCCGTCCACCGCCCAGAAGACGGTGAGTCCGCCGAGCACGGCGCCATCGGCGACCCGGTCGAGCGTGGAGTCGTAGAACGCGCCGAAGACGGTGGCCGTGCCGGTCCGGCGTGCGACCGTGCCGTCGAGCACATCGAAGACGGCGGTCACGCCGAGCACCCACCCGGCGAGCACGATGTGCGCCGTGGCGAAGAGGACACCGGCCGCGATGGTGCAGCCGGTGCCGATCGTCGTGATGACGTTCGGACTCACCCGCCAGCGCACGAGGGCGTCGGCGACCGGTTCGATGAGCCGCAGGTAGCCGGCCTTGATCGCGTCCCACAGAGTCAGCATTACAGCAATGGGGCGGAAGCGGCGGAACGCGAGTCCCGTAACCGCTTGTGGCATAACGAAATAGCCGGAGCGCAACGGAGCGCCACCGAGACACCGGAAACTAGCGGCCGGCGATGGTCCGGGCAACGGACGGTGCGGCTCACCGATAGAGGAAATACCGGCGCACGGAGTCGCGCCACGCGGTCACGGCGGGAAGTTCCTGATCGAGCACCGCGTCGGGATCATCGCCGCGCACGAGGGCCTCGCGCGCCCGGGCGGACCCGAGCAGTTCATCGAAGCGCGGCATGCGGAACGTGAGCGAATCGTGCGAGGTCCGGGCCACCGCCCAGAGCAGCGCGGCGCCCACGCGCGAGGGGCTCACCCGATCGCGGTCGGTGACCACGATGCGCACGCCCGGGAGCGAGACGCCGTCATACTTGCCATCCGTCGGAGCGCGAGGCGTGAAGTGCTCGGCGACGAACTTCACCCCGGGGATCAGCCGCTCGGAGAGCAGGTCGACGATCTCCTGCGCGCGCAGCCACGGGGCCCCGACGCGCTGGAACGGCTCGGCGGTGCCCCGCCCCACCGACAGATTCGTCGCCTCGAACGCGACGGTGCCCGGATAGATGAGCACGCTCTGCAGCGTCGGGAGGTTGGGCGACGGGCGCACCCACGAGAGCTTGGTCTCGTCGAACCACATCGCGCGGTGCCACCCTTTCACGGGCACGACGGTGAGGTCGGCGTTCACGGCGAGGCGGTCGTTCAGCAGGAGTGCCATCTCCCCCATCGTCATGCCGTGCCGGAGGGGAACGGGGTATAGGGCGTGCGCCTTGCCACGCTTTTCCGGGAGAGGATCGTTGGCGTCGGCGAGCAGACTGTCGAGCATCGGACCTTCGACGCGCGTGCCCGTGATGGGGTTCGGCCGGTCGAGCACGAGGATCGGCAGGTGCAGGCGCGCCGCGGCGCGCATCGTATAGAGCATCGCCCCGACGTACGTCCACGTGCGGGTCCCGCTGTCCTGCAGGTCCACCACCAGCACGTCCACGCCGCGCAGGAGGGAATCCGCGGGGCCGATGGTGCCGTTCTGATAGAGGGAATGCACGGCCAGCCCGCTCCGCGCGTCCGTCTCACCCTGCACGAAGGGATGGTCCTCAGTGCCGCGCAGGCCGTGCTCGGGCGCGAAGAGCACGGCGAGCTGCACCCGCGCCTTGAGCGCGCGCTTGTCCTCGCGGAGGAGGTCGACGTCGGATTTGCCGTGTTCGTCGACACCAG
>CAIRBD010000007.1 GCA_903876745.1 uncultured Gemmatimonadota bacterium | reverse complement strand
CACGCCTCGGGATTCCGGCGCTGCACGCCGAGGCGTCACTTCCCATCGACCTCTCGCTCGCGCCCACCGGACCACGGCTCCTCGAGGAACCACTGTCGGCGCGCGTCCGCACCGACAGCACCGGACTCGTCCTGCTCGAGGCGTTCTCGCGCGCCATCACCGGCGCGTCGGGCGCGTTCGCCGTGGATCTCGACGTGACCGGCACGTGGAAGCATCCGCGCGCCACCGGCGCGCTGCGCGTGCGCGACGGCGCGTTCCGGCTCGTGCCGGCGGGCGGCGCCGTCTTCGGCGCCGTGGACGCCGACGTCGCGTTCCTCGGCGACAGCATCGCCATCCGCTCACTCTCGGCGCGGAGTGGCCCGGCGCGCACCGGCGTGGCGCGACTCGCGGGCTGGATCGGCGTGCGCGACGTGGAGAACCCCGCGTTCGACCTCGCGCTCTCGTTGCAGGGATTCAACGCCATCGCGCGCGCCAACGACCTCGCCGATCTCGACCTCTCCGGCGAGGTGCGACTCGCCGGCGCGCGGCGCGGCGCCTCGCTCACGGGCGGCCTCACGGTGGATCGCGGCGTGATCCCCGTGCCGGAACTCTACCAGAAACAGGTGATCTCGCTCGACGACCCCGAGTTCCTGCACGTCGTCGACACCTCGGCGTTCGAGAATCGCCGCCTCTTCCCGCAGCCGCCGAGCGACTGGCTGAACAACCTCACCATCCGCAACGTGCCGGTGGAGATGGGGCGCGACGTCTGGCTGCGTTCGGCCGAGGCGAACATCAACCTCGGCGGCCGCGTGAACATCACGCGCAGCCGCGCCGAACGCGGCGCGAACGCCGATTTCGCGCTCGACGGCGCGCTGCAGACCGTGCGCGGCACGTATCGCCTCAACATCGGGCCCGCGGTGCAGCGGCCGTTCGACGTGGAGGGCGGCGAAGTACGCTGGTTCGGCGACCCCGACTTCCGCAGCGCCACGATGAGCATCAACGCGCTCCACACGGTGCGGCAGTTCAGTCAGCAGACGGCGCGTCCCGACGTGCATGTGCGGGTGCACATCGGCGGGACGCTGCGCGCGCCGATGGCGGATCTCTCGAGTCCCGACTCGCTGCGCGTCACCAACGCCGACCTCATCAGCTACCTCGTGACGGGCGGACCGAGCTATGAGATCGGCGGGCGCGGCGGCGACTACACGAGCACGGCGGCGCGCGTCCTGCTCAGCTCGGGCTTCAGCCTGCTCGGGTCGAAGGCCACTGGCAATCTCTGCGACGACTCGCAGCTGAGCACGGCCGGGCTCGACGCGTATCAGGGGCGCATGCGCGACGTAGGCGGCAATATCCTCGCCGGCACGCGATTCAACTGCGCGAAACAGGTGAGCGAGAAAGCGTTCGTGCGGCTCGATGCCGGCCTCTGTCAGGTGGGGCAGCTCGTGGGCGGCAACACGGGGTCGAGCGATCCGCTCACCTTCGCCGACGCGATCGGACTGAAGCTCGACTACCGGCTGTCCACCGCGCTCACGCTCTCGGCGGGCATGGATCCGCCGACGAGCGCGGTGCTGTGCACGCGTGAAGCGAACGCGCGCGGCTTCGCACCCACACCGCGCCAGTACGGATTCGACCTGTTCCGGATCTGGCGATTCTGATCCGCTCGGCGCTCCTCATCGTGAATCCCGCGTCACGGCGCGGACTGGCGGCGGAGCGGCCTTCGGTCGCCGCGTTGCGCGACGCCGGCGTGCAGGTCGACGTGGTCGGCACCACGCATCGCGGACACGCGGGGGAGATCGTGCGCGCGCGCGCCGCCGCGTACGACGCGATCTTCACCGTCGGTGGCGACGGGACGGCGATGGAAGCCGCTGGAGCGGTTCCCGAGGGCGGACCACCCGTCGCGATCGTGCCCGCCGGCACAGGTAACCAGTTGGCGCGTTACTTCGGAATCCCGTTGCGGCCCGCGCGGGCGGTGCGCGCGCTGCTGGCCGGCGTGCCCAGGCCGATCGACGTGGGGCGACTGGCCGACGGCCGGCGTTTCGCGCTCACGGCGGGATTCGGATTCGATGTGGCGATGATCGCCGGCGCGAGCGCCGCACTCAAACGACGGTTTGGCGTGGGCGCGTACATGCTCAGCGCGCTGCCCGCGCTGATGCGTCATCGCCGGTTCGCCATTCGCGCCACGGTGGACGGTACCGTCTACGAACGGGAGTGCGCACTCGCGATGATCGCCAACGTGCCCTACGTGATGGACGGACTGCTCACGACTGGGCCTGGTGTTCGCATCGATGACGGTCAACTCGACCTCTGCGTGTTCGATGCCGCAACAGGCTTCGACGCGCTGACGATCGTGTGGCGGGCGGTGCGGCGCGACTTCCGTCCGCATCGCGGATTCCTCTTCGTCCGAGGGGCGGACATCCGGCTCGAGGCGATTCCTGCGGCCGCTTCGCAAGCTGACGGCGACTTGCTGGAGCCCGGCCCGCTGCACGCGAAGGTGGAGCCGAATGGTGTATCGTTTCTGGTCCCCTCGCCCAGCTGATTGATTCCTGCGCGGCCGTATCGTAACTTGACACTGTGCGCCCGACCCCCTGCTTGGGAGCGCGTCAAGTCCAATGAATGTCTGATCCTCGGCCTTCCGGCTCCTTGCCGGACATCGACATCGACTCCGGTCTGCGCGATCTGTTGCGTGACTTGCCGGAATCGCAGTCGGCCGCGCTCGAGGACCTGATCCGCGAGCGGGACCGGCTGCTCGCGTTGTCCGAACGCCGGGCCGAACGACTACAGCGACTGCAGGAAGTGAGTGCGACGTTGTCCCGCTCTCTCGACCGGGACGACATCGAGCACGAGCTGGCCCGGCAGGTCGCCCGCGTCGTCGCCTGCGATGGGGTGGTGATCTCTCGCCCCGGCGAGGATGGAGCGCCGGGTCCGGTCGCCTTGCACTGGTGCGGTGGGCGAGTGGCGGACGAGGGTGACACCTCGCCGGCGAGCGCGGCCATCGCCGAAGTGGCCCGGACCGGACGCACGTGCCGAAGCGATGCCACCCCTGGTGCGGAGGCATCCACTGCGGCGGTGCTGGCGGTCCCATTGATGGCGGGCTACAAGCTCGCCGGCATCGTCGCCGTATACGGCGGCGCGTCGGGTCCGTTCGGTATCGAGGAAGAGGAACTGCTCCTCACGATCGGCGCCACGGCCGCGACGGCGCTCGCGAACGCGTCGTTGTACGCCGACGGCCTGAGCGAGAAGCGGCAGAGCGAGGCCCTCGCGGCGATGGCCAGCGCGGTGGGCGGTTCGCTGAAGCTTTCCGACGTGCTCCGTCTCGCCTTGCGGCACTCGGTGGCGATCCTCGGCGGCGAAGGGGGCGGCGTGATGCTGCGCCGCGGCGACTATATGCACGTGGTGGCCGCAGAGGGTCCCGACTCCGCGGCGATCGAGGGGTTGTACATCCCGCTCGACCAGAGCCTGGCGGTGCAGGGGGTGCTCGACGGCCGCGCGTACCTGCGTAATGCGCCGGTCGAGCAGAGCGCCGT
>CAIRBD010000006.1 GCA_903876745.1 uncultured Gemmatimonadota bacterium | reverse complement strand
GGCACGAGTGCGCGCAGCACCTTGCGCAGCGACGACTCGTCCTGCGGCGCCGAGATCACCATCCGCATGATGGCCTCGATCTGCTCCTGATCGGTGACGTCGGCCACATCCGACAGCACCCGCACCACCTTGGGGTGTGCCGTGCCCGTCACGTTCTCGTGGGCGTAGGAAAGCTCCTCGTACAGCTTCTCCCCCGGGCGGATCCCCGTGACGGTGATCTCGATGTCGGCGCCTTCCTCGAGGCCCGACAGGCGGATGAGATCGCGGGCGAGATCGATGATGCGCACCGGCTCGCCCATGTCGAGTACGAACAGCTCGCCGCCCTTCCCCAGCACACCCGCCTGCATCACGAGCTGCACAGCCTCGGGGATGGTCATGAAGAATCGGCGCATGTCCGGATGGGTGATCGTCACCGGTCCGCCGGCGCGGATCTGCCGGAGGAAGTTGGGGATCACCGAACCGCGCGAGCCGAGCACGTTGCCGAAGCGCACGGCCACGAAGTTGCGCCCGCTCACCGACGCCGCCTGCCGCACGACGAGCTCGGCCACCCGCTTGGTGGCGCCCATCACCGAGGTGGGGCGCACGGCTTTGTCCGTGCTGATGAGCACGAAGTGCTGCGCATCGAAGTCGAGCGCCGCATCCACCACGTTGCGCGTGCCGATGATGTTGTTCGACACCGCCTCGCACACGTTCTCTTCCATCAGCGGCACGTGCTTGTGCGCGGCCGCGTGGAACACCGCGAACGGGCGGTAGCGCTCGAACACGAAGCGCAGCCGGTCGCCGTTGCGGATGTCGGCGATGACGCCCACCACATCGAGCCCCGGGAACTTCTCGCGCAGTTCCTGATCGATCTCGTACACCTGATTCTCGCTATGATCGAGCGCGATGAGCTTGCTCGGCCCGAGCACCGCGATCTGTCGGCACAGCTCGCTGCCGATGGAACCTCCGGCACCCGTGACGAGCACGCATTTCCCCGCAGCCACGCGCTTCACCGACTCGATGTCGGTGCGCACGGGCTCGCGACGGAGCAGGTCCTCGATCTCGACCTTGCGCAGCGCCTGCACCGACACTTTGCCGCTGATGAGGTCGCCGACCGGCGGCATGATGCGCAGCGGCACATCGGCCGCGGCGCAGGCCTGCATCACGCGGCGCACGAGTGAGCCGTTGGGGGTGGAGATGGTGATGATCACCTCGTCGACGCCGTGTTCCTTGATGGCCTGCGGGAGGGACGCGACCTCGCCGAGCACATCCACGCCACCGAGGGAGTTGCTGCGCTTGGCCGGGTCGTCGTCGAGGAAGCCGACCGGGTTGATGGGGAGGTGCGCGAGGCGCATCTCACGCAGGATGGTCTGGCCATAGGCGCCCGCGCCCACGAGGAGCGTGCGCTTGGCGTGCGTATCCTGCCGGTGCGCGCCCTGGCCGAGCATCCGCACGGCAAGGCGCGGCGCGGCCATCAGGAAGGCGGCCGACATCGCGTCCCAGATGAGGGACGAATACGGCATGCGGCTGGCCGTGAAGCCGAACCCTTCGATGAGCACCGCGCCCCAGAGCGCCGTCAGTACGGTCGCGAGCGCGGCCGCGAAGATGAGGCGCTCGAGCTCCACCATCGACGCATACTTCCACATGCACTTGTACACGCCGCTCACGTATGCGGCGATGATCCGTGACGCGAGCGCGAAGGCCGCGTACACGGTAACGGTGTGCATCAGTTCGGGCGAGAAATGCCAGCTCTCGAAGCGCAGCGCGACCACGACGTACGGCAGCGGCGCCAAGAGGATCAGGTCGAGCAGGAGCAGAAAGCGATTGCGCATCGTCCGGGGAGGGGGAGGCCGACGTCGGCTTGCTTCTTTATGAAAGACAGAAGGACGGCAGGGTTGCGCCTCTTAGACGCTACCACGGTGTTCCACGTTAGTACAGTGTAACGACGTTGGCCGTCCGCTGGTTCCGGCCCACCCGTCGTGGTCAGTATCGTTGCCGCACAACGAGTTCCGCCGTGACCTGCCGCACAACATCACCGCCGAACCCCTGCCGCATCAAGTACCCAGCGAGCCGGCGACGCGCCACGTCGTACTCCAGCTTGGCCAAGCTCCGGACTTTTTTCCCCGCGGCCTTGCGCGCCTGGTCGAGCTCGCTGACCTCCTCGCTCTCGGCCACGGCGCTGAGCGCGTGGTCGGCCTCGGCCCGCGGGATGCCGCGTTTGGCGAGTTCGGCGGCCACTTTCCGCCGGCTCTGCCCCCGCCCCACCAGCCGGCTCCGGACGAACGACTCGGTGAATGCGCGGTCGTCGAGCAGCCCAGTATCGACGAGGCGCGTCACCGCGGCGTCAATGGCGGGCTTGGCTATCCCTTTCTGGGCCAGTTTGCGAGCGACTTCACGGGAGGAGTGGGAGCGGAGGGCGATCAGGGCGAGGGCGCGGTCGGTGGCGTCGACGAGTTCGGCGGCGCGGGCGATGGCGGCGAGGGTGGGTTCGGAGAGGTCGGCGCCGAGTTTGAGGCCGAGGGTGTGGATGGCGGCGGCGTCGAGGAGGGC
>CAIRBD010000005.1 GCA_903876745.1 uncultured Gemmatimonadota bacterium | reverse complement strand
TGCCGTGGCGTCGCTCATGGGAGATGTTCCGGAGGTGATCGTCGCGATGGGGGTGCAGCCGCAGGTGGTGGCGCTCTCGACGGAACTCACGCCGACGGTGGCGGCGCGGCTGGACGACCTCGAGGCGGCCGTGATCGCGCGGCTGCGCGAGTGGGGGCACGTGTGCGCGCCCGTGAAGGCGGAGACGACGTGCATGAAATGAGCGTGGCGATGGAGATCGCACGCATCGCCGAGGAGAAGTTGGGGGACCAGGCGCCGTTGCTGTGCACCGTCGCCGTGGAAGTGGGGGACGACAGCGGACTCGAGGCGAGCAGCCTCGAGTTTTGCTTGGATGCCGTGTTCCGCACGCCGCCGTTCCGCGGAGCCAGGCCCGAGATCCTGCGCTGCCCCGGCACGGTGCTGCAGGTCGCCTACCTGGAGATCGATGATGGCCGTCCGGACGATTGAGGTACGCGAGCGGGTGATGGCGAAGAACGACGAGCTCGCGGCGGGCGTCCGCCGCCGGCTCGCCGATGCCGGCGTGACGGCGCTCAACCTCGTGTCATCGCCCGGGGCTGGGAAGACGTTCCTCCTCGAGAAGACGCTCGCCGCGCTCGGTGAAGAGCTCGACATCGCCGTCGTCACGGGCGACGTGCAGACGCAGAACGACGCCGATCGACTGGCGCGCCACACCACCCGACTCGTGCAGGCCGTGGTCACGGGCGGTGCCTGTCATCTCGATGCCCTGCAGGTGAGTTCGGCGCTGGATGCGATCGACCTCAACCACACTCGGCTGCTCTTCATCGAGAACGTGGGCAACCTCGTGTGCCCCGCGTCGTGGGACCTCGGCGAACTGTGCAAGGTGGTGCTGTTCACCGTGACCGAAGGCGAGGACAAGCCGCTCAAGTACCCGAAGATGTTCCAGAACGCGAAGTATGCCGTGCTCACCAAGACGGACCTGCTGCCGTACGTGCCGTTCGATGTGGCGCTGGCGAAGGCGAACGCGCTGCAGGTGAATCCGGCGCTCGAGTTCTTCGAACTCTCGGCGACCAATGGGTCGGGCATGGACGCGTGGTTCACCTTCCTCCGTACGATCGTTGGACAAGGCGCCGGGGTGTAGTGTGACGGTGGCGCGCGACCTGCGGGTCACGGGGGTCGTGCAGGGCGTGGGGTTCCGCCCGTTCGTGCATCGGCTCGCGTTGCGCCACCGCCTTGCGGGCTGGGTGCGCAACGTCGCGGGCACGGTGGAGATCCACGTCGAGGGCGACGCGGCATCGCTCGATCGCTTTCAACACGACCTCCGCGCGGATGCGCCGCCGGTGTCGCGCATCGATGCGTTGCATGCCGTGGCCGGCGCGCACGAGGGGATGCGCGCGTTCGAGATCGCGGAGAGTATCGATGCCGACGGCATCCGCCCGGTGCCCGCCGACGTCGCGCTCTGTGCCGCGTGCGAGCGCGAGCTGTTCGACGCAACCGACCGGCGGTTCCATCATCCGTTCATCACGTGCACGGACTGCGGCCCGCGCTACACGGTGATCGACGCGCTGCCCTACGACCGCGAGCGCACCACGCTCGGCGCGTTCGCGATGTGCGCGGCGTGCGCGCGCGAATACGGCACGCCCGGTGACCGGCGGCATCACGCCGAAACGCTGGCGTGTCCGGATTGCGGGCCGCAGCTGTGGATGGAGTCGGCCGACGGTCGCCGGTGGGCCTACAATGACGCGGCGCTCCGGCTCGCGGCGGCCGCGATCCTCAGCGGTTCGATCGTGGCCGTCCGTGGCGTGGGCGGCTTTCACTTGGCGTGCGACGCCACGAACGACCTGGCGGTGGGCCGCCTGCGGTCGCGCAAACATCGCGAGGCGAAGCCGCTCGCCGTGATGGTGCGCACGTTGCACGACGCGCGCGCCGTCGCCGATGTGAGCGACGCCGAGGCGGCAGTTCTGGCCGGCCCCGAGCGACCGATCGTGCTGCTGCGGAGGAGGGAGCGCGCGGTGGTGCGCGCGGCGGCCCGGGAAGGCGGCGTGGGCGTTGCGGCGCCGGCACTCTCGCCCGGCCTCGCTCCCGGCCTCGACCGCATCGGTGTGATGCTCGCCTACGCGCCGCTGCATCATCTGCTGCTCGACCGTGTGCAGCGTCCGCTCGTGATGACGAGCGGCAACCTGACTGACGAACCCATCGCGATCGGCAACGACGAAGCGCGCACGCGGCTCGCCGGCATCGCCGACGAACTGCTGCTGCACGACCGCGAGATCCTGTCGCGCGTGGACGACTCGGTGGTTCGCGTGATCGACGGCGCGACGTTGCTGATGCGCCGGGCGCGCGGCTACGCCCCGCTCCCGCTCGCGCTGCCCATCCCGGCGCGGCGCCCACTCGCCGCGGTGGGGCCGCATCTCAAGAACACGTTCACGCTCGCGCGCGACGGGTGGGCGTGGCCGAGTCCGCACATCGGCGATCTCGAGGACCTCGAAGGGATCGCGCACTGGAAGGACGCGTTCGCGCGGTACCGGGCGCTGTTCCGCATCGCGCCCGAGGTGGCGGTGCGCGATCTGCATCCGGGATACCTCTCCACGCGGCTCGCCGAAGAACTAGGCCTGGAGCGCACGATCGTCGTACAGCATCATCACGCGCACATCGCGGCGGTGGCGGCGGAACACGGCGTGACGGGCGCAGTCGTGGGGCTCGCCTTCGATGGCACGGGCCTCGGTGACGACGGCAGCGTGTGGGGCGCCGAGACGCTCGTCGCCGATCTGCGCGGATACCGTCGTGTGGGTCAACTGCGCTACGCGCCACTTCCCGGCGGCGATCTCGCCGCGCGTGAGCCGTGGCGGTCGGCGCTCGGTTACCTCTCGCTCGAGCCCGATGCCGCGCCGGCATTCGCCGGCGCGTTCGAGGGCGTCGACGCCGAGACGCGTCGCATCGCCGACCGGCAGATCGAACGCACCCTCAATGCGCCGTTGGCGTCGTCGATGGGACGGTTGTTCGACGCGGCGGCGGCCGTGCTCGGTGTGCGTCGTCGCGCGGCATACGAGGGGCAGGCCGCCGCCGAGTTGGAGTGCCTCGCCGGCGAGCGCGCCGCGGGGGCGCTCGCGATGCCCGTGCGCGACGTGGACGGTTGCTGGGTGCTCGACCCGGTGCCGCTGCTCGCCGCGCTCGGCGAGCGCCGCGCCGCCGGTGACGACATGGCCGATCTCGCGGCGGTGTTCCACGAGAGCGTCATCGCGGCGTCGGTGGCGATGGCCATGCGCGCCGCGGAGGGCAACGGACTGCGCACGGTGGCGCTCGGTGGCGGCTCGTTCCAGAACGCACGGCTACTGAGCGGCGTGCGGCGGGGGCTGGAGGCGCGTGGCCTACGCGTGCTGGTGCCGCAGCTGCTCAGCCCCAACGATGGCGCGATCAGTTACGGACAGGCGGCGGTGGCGGCGGCGGTACTCGCGGCCGAGTAGCCGCGTGCGTGCGGGGCAAACATCGAACGGGAGAACGGCATGGCGACGAGCATCGGCAGGAGCGACGGACTGCGCACCATCTTCTCGATCTTTCTGGGGCTGATGCTCACCGCCTTCGTGGGGATCGGCGTGTTCACCTTCCATCCGCCGCCGAACGAGTCCGAGCCGCGACTGCGGGCGATCCAACGCGAGGAGCAGTCGCTGCGGGAGGGGAAGGCGGTAAGCGAGCTGCCCGAGGCCGAGCAGCGCCGCGTGCGCGAGCTCGCACGCGAGCGCGCCGCGCTGCAGGACGCGGCCGCCGAGGCGCGAAAGCCGTGGGGGCGCAGCACGAGCGTGGTGCTCGTGGTGTTCGCGACGCTGATCATGGCGCTCTCGCTCGTGCGCGCAGATGAGTTGCCCGTGATCGCCAACGGCCTGCTGCTCGGCGGCGTGTTCACGATGCTGTACGGCGTGGGCTGGATCGTGGACAGCGACGCGTCCATCGCGCGGTTCGTGGTGATGTCGGTGGCGCTGGTGATCACGCTGGGGCTCGGGTATTTCCGGTTCGTCCGCCGCGGGGCGACACCGTCCGTGGTCGACGGCGCCGTGCCGACGCCATTCGAGGGCGCAGGGGCGCTCGAAGCGCGCATTCGCGACCTCGAAGCGCGGATGGACGACGCGGCACGGGCACTCGGGCCGCGCTCCGACGGGCCGGGGTCCGTGTAGAGGCGGCTGCAGGTCGCGTCCGCCGCGCGGATCGGCGGATGCACGAAGGGCTCCCCGGCGCGCCGGGGAGCCCTCGGTGCAAATGCAAGCAACCGCTTGCTTACTTCGGCTTCTTCGTGTCGGCGCCGGCGGGCGGCGGCGGACGGCGCGTGGCCGTGTCGGGTGCGGCGGTGCCCATCTTCGTCGAGAGGTCCACATACTCGCCGCTCGGCTCCTGGCCGGCCTTCGCGGCGCGCGGCAGGCGCGCCCCCACCTTGTTGCCGAGCGACTTCGTGTACTTGAAGGTGTTGCGGATGTCCTCTTCGGTCATCAGGGCGGTGTTGTGCCAGGGCATCGGCAGGGCGCCCTCGCCGCCGTCGGCCGTCTGCATCACGTGCACCCAGTGATCCTCGCTCTGGCGGGCGGCGATGGAGCGCAGGTTCTTTCCGTATACGGTGCCCCACGGTCCCTTGTAGCCGACGGGGTTGCCGGTGAGCTGATCGTCTTTCGCGACCTTGCCCTTGCTTGCCGTCCAGCCGGCGGTGTGACAGTCGTGGCAGCTGCCGAGGATCATCAGATACTCGCCGGCCGCTTCGGGCGACGAGGCGACGACTTTGGGCGCGGCTGGCGCGGCTGGCGCGGCCTGCGCGGCCTGCGCGGCCTGCGCGAATGCGGCGGCAGGGGCGAGCAGGAGCGCGGTGAGGGCGGTGGCGAACGAACGGCGGTGGTGCATGCGGTCCTCGACGGAGAGTGGTCAGCGACAGTCTCGCAAGTTAACGCGCGGCTGGTTTCGAGCGTTAGGATGTAACCGGCGGCGCCCGGCGCCCGTAGGGGAGGAACGATGACATTCCTCCTGCTCGCCATCATCCTGGGGTGCGCGCTCCTCGCGATCCCCTTCGGACTCCCCGGTACCTGGCTGATGGTGCTGGCCGCCTTCGCGGCCGACCGCTTCGGCGACGTCCCCATCGGCGCGGTCACGCTCGTCGGCGTGGCGTTGCTCGCGCTCGTGGCCGAGGTGCTCGACCTGGCGCTGTCGGCCCGCTACACACGCAAGTACGGCGGATCGAGCCGCGGTGTGTGGGGCGCCATCCTCGGCGGCTTCGTTGGCGCGATCGTCGGTGTGCCGCTGCCGATCATCGGGTCCGTGCTCGGTGCGCTCGGCGGGAGCTTCGCGGGCGCGCTGGCGTTCGAGGTGTGGGGCGGGGCGTCGCACGATGCGGCGACGCGCGCCGCGACCGGCGCGGCGATCGGTCGCGCGCTGGCCATCGCGAGCAAGGCGGCGGCGGGGTGCGCGATCGTCGCGTGGGTGCTGGGGGCGGCGCTGTTCTAGGAGTGGGAGGGGACTGCGGTGCCGCGGATCGCGCGGAGCGGTGCGGGATGGGTGGGGCCGGCTCCGCCGGTTTCGCATGCTGAATGATCGACGCGGAGACTGCAAAAG
>CAIRBD010000004.1 GCA_903876745.1 uncultured Gemmatimonadota bacterium | reverse complement strand
CGGGCATCATCGCGCCGGCCTGATTGCGCATGAAGGCCACGGCGAACAGCGGCTCGAGGCCCGACGAGCACCCGGCGATGATCGAGATCGTGCCCGTGGGGGCGACCGTCGTGACGTTGCAGTTGCGCAGCATCTGCATGGGGCGGATGCGCTGGCCGTTCGCGTCGCGGGCGCACGTGTGGTCGGGACCCCAGATGCTCTGCGCCCATTCCGGGAAGGCGCCGCGCTCCTTGGCCAGCCGCTCGCTCTCCTTCTTGCCTTCCACATCCAGGAACTCCATCACCTTGCGGCCGAACTCCACGCCTTCGGGCGTGTCGTACGCGATGCCCAGGCGGATGAGCGCGTCGGCGAAGCCCATCACGCCGATGCCGATGCGGCGGATGCGCTTGGCGAGCGCGTCGATCTCGGGGAGCGGGTACTTGTTGACGTCGATGATGTTGTCGAGGAAGTGCGTGCTGAGATGGATGTCGGTGGCGAGGGCCGTCCAGTTCATCGCGCCGTCCTGCACATAGTGGCCGATGTTCACCGAGCCCAGGTTGCACACGTCATACGGCAGCAGCGGCTGCTCGCCGCACGGGTTCGTCGCTTCGTACGCGCCGAGGTGCGGCACCGGGTTGTAGCGGTTCGCTTCGTCGATGAAGAACACGCCCGGCTCGCCCGTGCGCCACGCGCCCACGATCATCTTGTCCCACACGTCCTTCGCGCGGAGCTGCCCCACCACAGCCTTGGTGCCCGGATCGACGAGGTCATACTCGCCGTCGGCCTCGAGCGCACGCATGAAGGTGTCGGTGACGCCCACGGAGATGTTGAAGTTCACGACCTTCGTGAGATCTTCCTTGCACGCGATGAACTCGAGCACGTCGGGATGGTCGACGCGCAGGATGCCCATGTTGGCGCCGCGACGCGTGCCGCCCTGCTTCACCGCGTCGGTGCTGGCATCATAGAGATTCATGAACGACACCGGGCCGCTGGCCACACCGGTCGTGGAACGCACCATCGAACCCTTGCCGCGCAGACGCGAGAAGCTGAACCCCGTGCCGCCGCCGCTCTGGTGGATGAGCGCCATCGAGCGCAGCGTGTCGTAGATGCCCGCGCTGCCGTTGCTGAGCGCGTCTTCCACGGGAAGGACGAAGCACGCCGAGAGCTGCCCGAGCGGGCGGCCGGCGTTCATGAGCGTCGGCGAGTTCGGCTCGAACCGGCGCTGCGTCATCAGTTCATAGAAGGTGTTCGCGACGGCCGTCACCTGCTCGTCGCTGCTGCCGTAGCGGCGATCCGCCTCGGCCACGACGGTGGCGACTCGCCAAAACATGTCTTCGGGGGTCTCGACACTCTTCCCCGACTTGTCCTTTACGAGATAGCGCTTCTCGAGGACCGTGCGGGCGTTCTGCGACAGCGTAGCGGGAGTAGCGGGGGGGTTGACCGGCAGCGGCATTGCGAACTTCTCCCTAGGGTATTAAGCGAACCTGAGTAGCGGTCGAGCCTCGGTGGATTGACCCACGCGAGTTCGACTCAGGGCGTCGAGGGGGTGCAAGCTATGAGCGCTCGTGATTCCGCGCCATAATCTCGTAAACCCTCACCAAACAACAACTTGAAAACACAAAGTCACAGATCAGAAATCGTGTTTTCTATGAACAACGATTGTAACAGGCGATTCTGGTGACTCAATACTTGACACGAAGCGGACAGTTTGACGCCACCCGAAAACACGCGTGCGTCAGATCTGCTAACTGTCTGAATAGCAACTGGTTACGTACGAACCGCCAGCACCGAAAGGTCCGCGCGACTCCGCGCGCATTCGGGCGGGGGCGGTATGCTACACTATCGGGGTGCGCGACACCAGTCCCTTGCTCGCTCGCACGTCCGGTATTACGACGGGGCGACGAATCGGGAGGTAACTCAGCCCTTCCCGAGCCGCACCGTCACCACGACGGGAAGCACATGGCACGCGTCCCTCGTCACGACGATTCCCCCGAGGGAGAACAGACGATAGCCGGGCGCCGTCACCGTGATGTCGTACGTCCCCGCGTGCTCGTACGCGAGCGCGTACACGCCGTTGAATGCGCTCTTCGTGGAGTCGGCGTACGACTCGGTGCGCGACTTCGCCACGACCGTCGCCGTGTTGATCGCCGCGCCGCCGCTCGAATCGCTCACGCTCACGTTCAATCCGGCGACGGCGATCAGCGTGCATGCGATGCCGCCGCCCGGCGCCGACGACTCGGGCAACTGACACGCCGCCAGTGCGCCCACCGCGATCGCACACACAAGAAGTCGCATACCGAACGCTACTCCGAGTCCGGACTCGCCGCCCGCGCGTCCACGCCCGACACATGCCTCACGAACTCCCCCCGCGCATGCCGCCGGCTCATCGCCACGTACGACGTGTACCCGTGCGCGATGCGCGCCGCCTGCTCGGCGCTCAACGGCTTGAGCTTCGCCGGCACGCCCACCGCGAGACTGCCCGGCGGCACCACCATCCCCTCGGGCACGAGCGCGCCCGCCGCCACGAGACTGCCACGCCCGATCACCGCGTTGTTCAGCACGATCGCCCCCATCCCGATGAGGCACTCGTCCTCCACCGTCGCGCCGTGCACGATGGCGCGATGCCCCACCGTCACGCGCGCGCCGATCACGCACGGCACGCCGTCGTCCACGTGCAGGATGGCGCCGTCCTGGATGTTCGAGTCATCGCCCACCACCACCGGCGCGTTGTCGCCGCGCACGACGGCCCCGGGCCACACGCTCACGCGCTCGCCGAGTGTGACGTGACCGAGCACCGTGGCGCGCTCGTGGATGAAGGCGGTCGCTGCGATGGTCATATCACTCAGAACGAAAGGCCAAGCGCGAAGAACACGGACGGATTCGAACTCGCGGCATACGTCCGCCCCGCGAGCGGAGCGGCCACCCCAAGCCGGAACCGATACGGGGTGTCGTACTGGAGCGCGGCGTCGAGATCGACTTCGGCGCCGGCGCTCGCCAGCCAATCGCGCGCCGTGGCGCCGAGCGGGCAACTGGCCGTCGCCACCGTGCCCGCGGGGCACCACGCGGTGGCGGCATCGGCGAACGCGAGCGCGCTGAGACTCCGGAAGAACAGCGGCGTGTGCCACAGCCCCGCATCGGGGAGCGCGAGCGGCGCGCGATACTCCACCGTGCCGCCGAGCGCCTGCGACCCATACAGCGCGTTCCCCGCAAAGCCGCGCACGCCGAACATGCGGCGCCCGTCACCGAGGATCACGCCGGGGATCACGGCCAGCTGGCTCCCGCTCACGCCGCCGGCGTTGAACTCCGTCGGCGATTTTGCGTCCTCCCACCCCGCGGCGGCGCGCACGGCGATCACGTGGTGCGCGAAGCCGGCGAAGTCGAGTGACTTGAACGCGCTCGCGAGGGCGACCACGCTGTTGCTCTGCGTGCCGCTGGCGGAATCGCTGCGCCACCGCGTGCGTGCGTTGAAGGAGAGCTGCACACCGTCCTCATACGAGATGGCGTTCGACGGCACCTTCACGTTGCTGAACGCGCCGCTCACGAAGAAGGCGGGAAACGTGTACGTGCGGCTGTATGCCGGCGACGACCGCGCGAGCAGCGCGGCCGGCTCGGTGCGGAAGTCGCGCCACTCGAGTTCGGTGCCGATGCTCAGCGAGCTGTTCGTGCGCACGCGCGGCCGGCGGAAGGTGAGCGCGAGATCGCCGATCACCTTGCGGCGCGCGAGCGTGCCGACGAACACCTTCTTGTTGTCGTAGAGCCCGAAGTGGTCGTAGGCCTCGGTGCCGTACACACCGACGAGCGGGTTCTTGAAACCGGCGTATGCATACGAGAAATCGACGCCGGGTTCCTTGTGGTCGGGTCCGTACACGGCCTGCAGGGCCCACGCGTGCCGGCCGATCACGTCGCTGCCGCTCGTGAGCAGGCCGTACATCGGCTTGGCGTCGTCGCTCTGGAGATACGCGGGGAGCCAGTACGTGGGCATCAGCGTGCGCCACGGCG
>CAIRBD010000003.1 GCA_903876745.1 uncultured Gemmatimonadota bacterium | reverse complement strand
CGCACCGCGATCTCGCCGCGGTCGGTGAACTTCAGCGCATTGCCGACGAGGTTCAGCAACACCTGCCGCAGGCGCATCCCGTCGCCGATCACCACGTCGGGCACGTCGCTCGCCATCCAGCAGAGCAGCTCGATGTGCTTCTCCGCGGCCTTCGCCGACAGCATCTCGAACACGGCCTCGATGGTCTCGCGCATCGAGAACGGGCCCTGCTCCAGTTCCAGCTTCCCCGATTCGATCTTGGAGAAATCGAGGATGTCGTTGATCACCCCGAGCAGCGACTCGCCGCTCAGCCGGATCGTCTCCACGTAGCCGCGCTGCTCGTCGGCCATGTCGGTCGTGAGGAGCAGGTCGGTCATGCCGATCACGCCGTTCATCGGCGTCCGGATCTCGTGGCTCATCACGGCGAGGAACTCGCTCTTCGCCTTCGCCGCGCTTTCGGCAGCGTCCTTGGCCTCGCGGAGCACCTGATTCACCCGTTCCTGCCGGCGGCGTTTGCCCACGAGCGTCACGCCCACGTACGCGCTGAGCAGCAGCACCGCCACGGCGAGCCACGACAGAAAACGGCTGAGCCGCAGCTCGCGGCGCAATGCGCCGTTCTCCATCTCCTTCTCGCCGCTCTGATACAGCAGCTGGAGGTTCTTCAGCTGGTGGAACCGCTCCGCCTGTGCTGCGCTGTCCTGCAGCACCGCCTCGCGACGCGCGTACTGGTACGCGTTCGCCCAGTCCCCCTTCGCCGCGTAGGCCGTCGAGAGGTATCGCATCATCTCGCGGTCCACGCCGGTGTGCGTGAGCTTGTCGAGACCCACGGCGATCGCCTGCTCGGGCTGGCCGAGCGCCAGCCACACGCGGGCCACGTCGTTGTCCACGTGCAGCCGCGTGGCCGACGACACCGAATCGGAGCCGACGATGGCCACGTACCGCGCGAGCGCCTGCCGGTACTGCTTCTTTCCTTCGAACGCGATGCCAAGATTGCGCTCCGCCGTGAGCGCGTTCGACGTCTTGTGCAGGCCAAGCCACATCGCCTTCGCCACGCCGGCATGCTCGATGGCGTCGTCGAACCGCTTGAGCGTGTTGCTCACCTCGGCGAGGCGGATGTGCGCGTACGCGATGCCCGCCTCGTTGCGCATCGCCTCCTGCTGCTGGAGCGCCTGTTCGGCGTATTGCAACGCCTGTGCGAACTCCCCCTCGTGCATCAGCACCGACGAGATGTTGTTGAGGGCGTAGCCCTTCTCGACGGGCACGTGCGCACTGTCGCTCACCGCGAGGGCGTGGAAGAAGTAGCTCGAGGCACTCTTGTCGTCGTCGAGCCACTGATAGCAGACGCCGAGGTAGTTGAGCACCTGCGCTTCGGCACGCCGGAACCCGATGGCGCGGGCGAGTTCCAGTGCGCGCTTGCCCGACTCGATCGCGGCGGCGGGGTCGCTGCGCCGCGCCGCCCAGGCCTTCGCGCTCAGTGCGAGCACCTTGCCCGTGTCGGGGAGCGCGTCGAAGGCCGCGCGGGCGCTGTCGGGCGCCGCGGTCTGGGCATGCGTCTCGGATACCGCCGCGATGAGTGCGGCGAGCAGCAGCAAGTGCCTGATGGATCTCACGTGCCCGGGCTGCGAAGGGTGCGGTGACAGGGGTGTCCTGTCAGGGTGAGTATCGGCCCGGCGTCACCGGCTCTACAGTTGCGCCAAGGCGCCGGCCCACACGCCGATACTCCCCAGAGGGACCGTTCGCGACAGGGCGTCCCAGGCGCGGGCTGGCTGGTTGAGCACCTTCCATCCGCGTCGTAACTTCGAAGGGGTTATACCCCCTCCCAATGATGGATGGAGCAGACATGACGACGGTGATTCGGCTCGTCTCGGCCGTGGACGACGCGCGACAGCTCATGCTGGACCAGGCGGATGGTCTGTCGACCGCGCAGGGGGCGTGGAAGGTGTTCCACGACGACTGGTCGGTGGCCGAGATCGTGGAGCATCTGTACCTGGCCGAGCTCTCCGGTGTCAGCAAGATCTGGCAGGCGCTCGAGGACATCCGGGCGGGGAAGCGGTGGACCGAGCAGAACCCCAATCGCGGCCGCTCCATCGAGGACATCGTCGCGTCCACGTGGAAAGTGCGCGAGAAGGCGCCGCCCATCGCCACGCCCCACATCGGGGGGCCGCTCGCGTTCTGGGTGGCCGCGACGCGTACGCTGGGCGATACGCTCGCGGAACTCAGCAACGAACTCGATCCGTACGACCTCTCGGCGATCGTGTACCCGCACTATCTCTGCGGCCCGCTCGACGCGCGGCAGCGGATCGAGTTCCTGCGGTTCCACATCGAGCGGCATACGGGCCAGATCAAGCGGGTGAAGGACACGGCGGGGTTCCCGGAGTAAGTTCCGCCCGGGGCGCCCGATGGTCGTTCGACGGCCACGGCGCTTTGCCATGCTGTTACCTCCCCTCCCTTGCGAGACTCGGTCGAGGGGGCCAGATTGTCACAGAGACAGGCAGTCGGTACTGTCGGCTGGCCGTTGGTTGCCAACGCCGACAGCGCCGTGCATGTGTTCGTGGTTTAGAGCGCAGGGCAACGCGACACACCCCGTACGAGGAGCTCATGAAAATCGACCGGCGAGTTGCGGCAGTAGCCGTTTGCGTGATGGCCACGACGCTCACGCAGTGCAACAAGAGTGTGACTGCGCCTGTGGCGCGGACGACGAACGTCACCGCGACCACCACGGTGCCGGCGAATCCGACGGCGCCGGTGACGGTGGCCACGG
>CAIRBD010000002.1 GCA_903876745.1 uncultured Gemmatimonadota bacterium | reverse complement strand
CGGTTCGGGATCCTTCCCCGACGTCGGCGCCGCCCCCGTCATCTTGACCTGATCGCGTCCCTTCTCGAGGTACGGGATCCCCTTCACCATCCACTCCGGCGCGGGCTGTCCGAGCAGCTTGTTGCCGAAGAACTCCTGCTGTTTCTTGTCGATGTCTTTCTGATTGGCGCGCTTGGTGGGATTGTGCACGTCGCCGTTGTAGACCACGAAGTACGCTTCCTTCCGCAAGCGGCGCATCGCGTTGTAGAACTCGATGCCCTGGTACCACGGCACGGCGTCGTCGGCGTCATTGGCCATGAAGAGCACGGGCGTCGTGACGCGGTCCAGATAGAAGAGCGCCGAGTTCTCGATGTAGCGCTCCGGGTACTGCCAGAGCGTCCCGCCGATGCGGCTCTGCGTGTGCTCATACTGGAAGGTGCGCAGCACGCCGGGCCCCCAGCGGATGCCGCCGTAGGCGCTGGTCATATTCACGACAGTCGCGTTCGGCACGGCGGCGGCGAACATCGTCGTCTGCGTGATGACGTAGGACGTCTGGTAGCCGCCCCACGACTGTCCCTGCAGCCCCACGTGCTTCTCGTCCACGAAACCGCGGGCGATGAGCGCCTGCACCCCGGGGACGATGCTCTTGACCGCGCTCTTGCCCGGCTGTCCGTCGGTATAGACGATGTCGGGCTCGAACACGAGGTAGCCCAGCGACGTGTACACGTCGGGGTTGATGACGTTACGCCCGCCGGGCGCGACGTATGTGTGGAGGCCATCGCTGAGGCGTTCGTAATAGTAGACGACCATCGGATACTTCTTCTTGGCGTCGAAGTTCTCGGGCTTGAAGAGCATCCCCTGCAGGTGCACGCCGTCGTCGTTGTTCCAGTTGACGAGTTCGACGTCGCCGCGCGGGTAGTCCTTCTCCTGCGGGTTGGCGTCGGAGATCTTCGTGGCGCCGGCGATGGTCGCGCCCGTCCACAGATCCGGGAACTCGCGATACGTCTGCTGGGTGAGCAGGTACTGTTCGGCCTTCTTCGCCTTGGCGAGGCCGGCGTAGCGTTTGGGGCCGGCGATGATCACCGCGGGAACGGTCGACGCCCCGAGCTTGGCCTTCGCGTATCCGCCCGACTTCGTGGCGCTGTCGAGCATCGTGAGCATCAGCGGCTCGGCGGGGTCGAGGAAGCGATCCTCGGTGTCGAGGTTGACGGCGCGGTACGTGAGCTTCTTCGCGCGTCCCGCGCCGGCGGTGACGTTGCGCGGCGGCGCGACACCGGCGGGGTCCACTTCCCACACGTCGTAGCGGTCGTAGAGCAGCACGCTCTTGTCGTCCTTCGTCCATCCGCCGGTTCCGTAGGCGGGGACGACGTCGGGCATGTCGAACTCCTCGTTGTCGAAGCGGATGTTCTTGAGGCCTCCCGTGAGGTCGACCTTCTTGCCGCCCGCGACGGCGTACGCCCACCACTTGTTGTTCTCGAACCAGGTGAGGTACTTCGCGCCCGGCGAGAGCTGCGGCCGGCCGGAGAGGCGCTTGGCGACCAGCGTCTTCGCGCCCGTCGCGACGTCGACGATGTACACGTCACTGCCGCCCTCGCCCCACGTCTGCTCGACGGCGTATTCGAGGGCATTGAGGCCGAGCGCGACCTTGCCGTTATCGGCGATCGTGACCTGCGCGAGCGAGTCGTTGCTCAGCCGATTCCACTTGCCGGTGGCGGGGACGAACGCGGCGACGTAGGTGCGATTGCGGTCGCGCGCGGCGTCGATCTTTTGCTGCGGCTGGATCTTGGCGTCGTTCCAGCTCCAGAGGTCGTACACCGCCTTGTCGATGAGCGAGTCGGCGGGGATCGTATCAAGCGGGAGCGGCGCGAGCGCGAACTGGAGCGTGGTGCCCTCACGCGCGAAGTCGGTGCGGCCGCGGTCGGCGATGAGGAGACTCGCGCCGACGGCGGCGGGCGTCACGACGGCCGTAGCAGGCGTGATCTCCTTCTTGCCCTTGGGCGGAACGAGTGACGCATAGTAGAGCGAGAACTTGGGCTTGGCGCTCGCCTGATCGTCCCGATCGCTGACGAAGGCGACCTGCGTGCCCCTGCGGTCGATGG
>CAIRBD010000001.1 GCA_903876745.1 uncultured Gemmatimonadota bacterium | reverse complement strand
GGCGGCGAGGCGGCGGCCAACTACCCCGAGCTCATCCACGGCGCACTCGCCAAGAAGGGGCTCACTGTCGGGGCCACGTGCGTGTCCTGCCACACGGCGCACGACGTGCTCCCGCTCAAGAACGACCGGTCGTCCGTCGCGCGCGCACAGCTGGCTGCCACGTGCATGCAGTGCCACACCAAGCTCGAGGACGTGCACCGCAAGGTCATCCCCGCCGATCGCTGGGTGGCCGGCTCGACGGCGATCCCAGCGTGCGTGACCTGCCATGCGCCACACAAGACCGCCGGCAGCGCCTATGGGGCGAGCCCGGCGAACGCGGCGTGTCTGCGCTGCCACGAGAAGAACGACATCAAGGCGTCGACCGACGGTCACTCGCTCAAGGTGCAGTCGAACGCCATGGCCGGATCGGTGCACGCGAAGGTGTCGTGCAGCCAGTGCCATTCCTCCGTGGACCCGTCGCACGACAAGGCGACCGGCAAACGCGTGCCCGCCGTCGATTGCTCGACCTGCCACGCGGCGGTGTCGCAGCAGTACAAAGCGAGCACCCACGGCCAGCTCGAAGCGAAGAAGGACAAGAACGGCCCGACCTGCGCGGAGTGCCACGGCGGCCACGATATCCTCGCCAAGAAGGACCCGGCCTCCGAGACGTATCCGCTGAACGTGCCCACGCTCTGCGCCCGCTGCCACCGCACCGGCAACAAGGCCGCCGAACGGTACAAGGGCAAGCAGCTCCAGATCGTCGAGCGGTACGAGGAGAGCATCCACGGCACGGGGCTCATCCGGAGCGGCCTCATCGTGAGCGCGGTGTGCACGAGCTGCCATACGGCGCACAGCGTGCTCCCGGCCGACAGCCTCACCTCCACCGTCAACCCGGCCAACATCCCGGCCACGTGCGGCAAGTGTCACGTCGGCATCCAGGACCAGTTCGAGAAGAGCATCCACTCGCCGAAGTCGAGCACATCGACCGCCAAGCTGCCGGTGTGCGGTGACTGCCACAGCGCCCACACCATCAAGCGCACCGACGAGCAGGGGTTCAAGCTCGTGGTCATGGAGCGGTGCGGCAAGTGTCATGAGAAGATCGCCAATGAGTACTTCGACTCCTATCACGGCAAGGTCTCGCGGCTGGGCTACACGCAGACGGCGCAGTGCTACGACTGTCACGGCTCGCATGACATCCGGCCGGCCAAGGACTCCAGCTCGCACCTGAACAGCGCGAACGTCGTCAAGACGTGCCAGAAGTGCCACCCGGGCGCGGGGCCGAAGTTCGCGAGTTACATCACCCACGCCACGCCGCACGACCGCCAGAAGTATCCGTGGCTCTGGGGCGCGTTCTGGGCCATGACCCTGCTGTTGGTGGGCACGCTGAGCTTCACCGGCGGCCACTCCCTGCTCTGGTTCTGGCACGCCCTGCGGACCAAGGGGCACGCGAAGGCGCAGGCCGCGGCGCACGCGGCCGCCGCAAGTTCGACAGAGCACGGCAAGGAGCTGCAGTTCCAGCGGTTCACCCGCCTGAACCGCGCGCTGCACATCGTGATGATCATCACCTTCATCGGATGCGCCGCGACCGGCATGACGCTGAAGTTCTCGAACACAGGCTGGGCGAAGGGGCTCGCGCGGGCGCTCGGCGGGTTCCAGGCCGCGGGTTACGTCCACCGGATCTGCGCCCTCTTCATGATCGCGCTGTTCCTCACGCACATCGTCGACGTGATCCGGCGCAAGAAGGGCACCTGGATGGACTACATCCTCGGCGCCAACACGATGATCCCCACGCTGAAGGACGCCAAGGAGTTCATAGGCACCGTGAAATTCTTCCTCGGCCGCGGTGAACGCCCGAAGTACAGCCGCTGGACATACTGGGAGAAGTTCGACTACATGGGCGTGTTCTGGGGTATGGTGGTGATCGGCGGCACGGGACTCGCTCTCTGGTTCCCGGTGTTCGCCACGCACTTCCTCCCCGGCTGGGCGCTCAACGTCGCGACGATCATCCATAGCGACGAAGCGCTGCTCGCCACCGGGTTCATCTTCACCGTGCACTTCTTCAACACGCACCTCCGCCCGGAGAAGTTCCCCATGGACACGGTCATCTTCACGGGCCGCATGTCGGTGGAGGAACTGCGAGAGGACAAGCCCGCCGAGTATGACGCGTTGGTCGCCAGCGGCGAACTCGAGGAGCACCTGGTGGAGCCGTACCAGCCCATCGTGATCCGCACCTTCCGCGCCTTCGGCTGGACGGCGCTCACGGCCGGCATCCTGATCGTGCTCTGGATCGTCTACGCGATGCTGTTCGCGCGCGGGTAGACCGGGCGGCCTGTGAACGACACGAGGGGCGCTCCGCAGTCACGCGGAGCGCCCCTCTGCCGTCGGCTCCCTACACGCGGAGTTTCTCGATCTCGGCGAGGATCTCGGCGTTCTCGCGCCGCTGCCCGATGGCCGACTCGACGTGGCTCCACCGCACCACGCCGCTCTTGTCGATGAGGAAGTAGGCGCGGTCCGAGAAGAACTTGGCCTCGTCGAGCACGCCGTAGGCGCGCGACGCCTCGCGCTTGAAGTCGCTCGCCAACTCCACGCCGATCTGGGCCTGCGCCTTGAACGCCTTGAGGCTCGGCACGGCGTCGACGCTCACCGGGACCACCGCCACGTCGTGCGAGGCGAAGGCCGCGTAGTCGTCGCTGAAGCTGCACAGCTCCGCGGTGCAGACGCTGGTGAAGGCGAGCGGGAAGAACGCGTGCAGCACGTGGTGCGTACCGTGGAAAGACGCGAGCGTCACCGGCGTGCCGGCGGTGGAGTGGAGCGAAAAATCTG